>NZ_JAPHNL010000291.1 GCF_026274175.1 Streptomyces beihaiensis | reverse complement strand
ACAACACCAAGACCAGCAATCATGTCTACCCAGTCAGTGCAGTGTTTTGGTAAAAAGAAGACCGCCACCGCCGTTGCTCACTGCAAGGCTGGCCGCGGTCTCATCAAGGTCAACGGACGACCTCTCTCCCTCGTCCAGCCCGAGATCTTGCGCTTCAAGGTCTACGAGCCTCTCCTCGTTGTTGGCCTCGACAAGTTTGCCAACGTAGATATCAGGGTCCGCGTGAACGGCGGAGCCGGCTCAAGAGAGTCCTTCGTCATGGTCAGCAGCGCGAGCCGCAGCGCGGCCCGGCCGTGCCCCGCGTCGGCCGCCCGTGTCCACCACAGCGCCGCCTCCGGCACGCTGCCCTCGCGGGCGAGGAGCAGGCCGAGGTTGAACGCCCCGCCCAGCGAACCGGCCTCCGCCGCCGCGCGGTACCAGCGCGCCGCCTCGACGACGTCGCCGCGCGCCGCCGCGAGCATGCCGACGCG
>NZ_JAPHNL010000290.1 GCF_026274175.1 Streptomyces beihaiensis | reverse complement strand
GGTGACGGGCCCCCACGCGGGCGACCCGTCGAACGCCCTGCGCCTGACCACCTCGCCGGACGACCTCTCGCCCGTGGTGCGCGACACCAGCACCGGGCACGTCCAGCTGCCGTCCGGCGCCCCCGTCGCCGTGCCCAGCCCGCCGCCCGCGCAGGCCCCGGTCGACCCGGGCGCCACCACCCTCGCGGTGCTGCTGATCGGCCCCGCGGGCGCGGGCAAGACGAGCGTCGCCCGGCACTGGGCGGAGCGCCGCCGCGTCCCGACGGCCCACATCAGCCTCGACGACGTCCGCGAATGGGTCCGCTCCGGCTTCGCCGACCCGCAGTCCGGGTGGAACGACAGCTCGGAGGCGCAGTACCGCCTGGCCCGCCGCACCTGCGGCTTCGCCGCCCGTAACTTCCTGGCCAACGGGATCTCCTGCATCCTCGACGACGCCGTCTTCCCCGACCGCCCGGTGGTGGGCCTCGGCGGCTGGAAGCGGCACGTCGGGCCGGGACTGCTGCCCGTGGTGCTGCTGCCCGGCCTGGAGATCGTCCTGGAGCGCAACGCACAGCGCAGCGGCAACCGCCGCCTCACCGACGAGGAGGTGGCGCGCATCCACGGCCGGATGGCCGGCTGGTACGGCTCGGGCCTGCCGATCATCGACAACTCGCAGCTGGACGTGGACGCCACGGCGCAGGTCCTCGACGACGTCCTGGCCCGCGCCATCACCAGCCCGCCCACGTGGTGACCCGTCGCCGCTGATCCCTCGCCACACCCCGGGAACCGATGTTCGGCCGCCCGTCCGGACGCGCTGACCGGGCCGAAGCGGCCGCCCGCTTCTACGCTCGGTGGTATGGCACAGGTGTACGCGGCCCGACGGGACCGGCTCAGAGAGCGCGCCATGGCGGGCGGCAGCGCGGCCGCCCTCGTGTCGCGCCCCGCCAACGTCCGCTATCTCGCCGGAGCGGCGCCCAGCGGCGCCGTCCTGCTGCTCGGCAGGGAACCGGGCGGCGGCGACGACGTCCTGCTGTGCGGGCGACCGCCCACGGGGCAGACCGCCGAGGGGCGGCCCGACGACGACCTCGCGGTGCGGGTGCTGCCCGCCGCGGGCGGTGATCCGGCGGTCGCCGCCGCCGACGTCGCCGTCGACCAGGGCGCCGACTCGATCGCCGTGGAGGAGCACCATCTGACCGTGGCGCGGCACCGGGCCCTGTCCTCCGTCGCACCCCGGCTGCGCCTGACCGACCTGAACAAGGCGGTCGAGCAACTGCGCCTGATCAAGGACGAGGAGGAGATCTCCTGCCTGCGCATCGCCGCGGAGATCGCCGACCAGGCCCTGGGCGAGCTTCTGGAGTCCATCCTCGTGGGCCGCACCGAGCGGCACCTCGCGCTCGAACTGGAGCGCCGCCTCGTGGACCACGGGGCGGACGGCCCGGCCTTCCCGACCTGCGTCGCCACCGGCCCCAACTCCGGACGCGGCGGGCACCGGCCCAGCGACCGCAGGGTGGAGGAGGGCGACTTCCTGACCGTGTGCCTGGGCGCGACGTACCGCGGCTACCGCAGCGAGATCGGCCGCACCTTCGTCATCGGCACCTCGCCCGCGGACTGGCAGATCGAGCTGTACGACCTGGTCTTCGCCGCGCAACGAGCCGGGCGCGAGAGCCTGGCTCCGGGCGCCGAGTGCCGCGAGGTGGACCGGGCCGCCCGCCATGTCCTGGTCGGCGCGGGGTACGGTGACGGTCTCGCACAACTGACCGGACACGGAGTGGGACTCGAAATCGACGAGGACCCGCAGCTGGCCCCTTCCGCCATGGGTAAACTGGACGCTTGTGTGCCGGTCACCGTCGAACCGGGGGTCCACCTCCCGGGCCGGGGCGGCGTCCGGATCGATGACACGCTCGTCGTCCGCCCCGAGGCGGACGGCGGACCCGAGCTACTCACCATCACGACCAAGGAGCTGCTCGCGCTCTAGCCTTCGGGCCGGCGCGGTGCCCCCGGGGTCGTCCACGTCAGTCCAGGAGATTCCGCAACCGTGGCTTCCACGAACGACCTCAAGAACGGCATGGTGCTCAAGCTCGAAGGCGGCCAGCTGTGGTCCGTCGTCGAGTTCCAGCACGTCAAGCCCGGCAAGGGCCCGGCCTTCGTGCGCACCAAGCTCAAGAACGTGCTCTCCGGCAAGGTCGTCGACAAGACGTTCAACGCCGGCGTCAAGGTCGAGACGGCCACTGTCGACAAGCGCGACATGCAGTTCTCGTACATGGACGGCGACTACTTCGTCTTCATGGACATGGAGACGTACGACCAGCTCCACGTCGACCGCAAGGCCGTCGGTGACGCCGCCAACTTCCTCGTCGAGGGCTTCACCGCCACCGTCGCGCAGCACGAGGGCGAGGTGCTCTTCGTCGAGCTGCCGGCCGCCGTCGAGCTGACCGTCCAGGAGACCGAGCCGGGCGTCCAGGGCGACCGCTCCACCGGTGGCACCAAGCCCGCCACCCTGGAGACCGGCCACCAGATCCAGGTGCCGCTCTTCATCACCACCGGTGAGAAGATCAAGGTCGACACCCGCAGCAGCGACTACCTCGGCCGGGTGAACAGCTAACCGTGGCTGCCCGCAACACGGCCCGCAAGCGCGCCTTCCAGATCCTCTTCGAGGCCGACCAGCGGGGCGTCGACGTCCTGACGGTCCTCGCCGACTGGGTCCGGCACTCCCGCACCGACACGCGGCAGCCACCCGTCAGCGAGTACACGATGGAACTCGTCGAGGGGTACGCCGCGCAGGCGACCCGGATCGACGAGCTCATCGCGCAGTACGCCGTCGGGTGGACGCTGGACCGGATGCCGGTGGTCGACCGCAACATCCTGCGGCTCGGCGCCTACGAGCTGGTCTGGGTCGACGGGACCCCGGACGCGGTGGTGCTCGACGAGGCCGTCTCGCTGGCCAAGGAGTTCTCCACCGACGAGTCCCCGGCGTTCGTCAACGGTCTTCTGGCCCGCTTCAAGGACCTGAAGTCGACGGTGCGCCGCGACAACGCCTCCTGACCGCGGGGCGTCCGGCACGTCCCACGGACACCGACACGGGCCCGGCCCGGAACCCGACGAGGTTCCGCACCGGGCCCGCCGTGCTGTCCGGGCCGCGCGTGGCCGCGCCCGTACCCGCCACGACGCCCGAGGGGGGCGGAGCCGTCCGGCTCCGCCCCCCTCGGGCTGTGACGTTTCTGCGGCGCAGCGCCCCGTCATGCCTCTTCGTGCGCCACGGCGCGCCGCGCGTCCGCGTCGAGCACGCCCCAGCTGATCAGCTGCTCGGTCAGGACCGAGGGCGACTGGTCGTAGATGACCGCCAGGGTGCGCAGGTCGTCCTGCCGGATCGAGAGCACCTTGCCGTTGTAGTCGCCGCGCTGCGACTGGATCGTGGCGGCATACCGCTGGAGCGGGCCCGCCTTCTCCGGCGGGACGTGGGCCAGGCGCTCCAGGTCGAGGACGAGCTTCGGCGGCGGCTCGGCGGCGCCGCCCGGGGTGGTGCCCGGCAGCAGCTCCTGGACCGGCACGCCGTAGAAGTCCGCCAGCTCGGCGAGGCGCTGCACGGTCACGGCGCGGTCACCGCGCTCGTAGGACCCGACGACGACCGCCTTCCAGCGTCCCTGGGACTTCTCCTCGACGCCGTGGAGGGAAAGGCCCTGCTGGGTGCGGATCGCACGGAGCTTGGCCCCGAGCTGTTTGGCGTATTCGCTGGACATATAGCTCCCCGGACACTGCATCACTGTGCGGCTCCGCCGCGTGGCTGGTAACTCACTGTGAGGTTACGCAGCGTTACTTGGCCGCGTCAAGCCGAATGGTCCGTACCGACCTTCTCGTGAATTCGTGCGGGCCGCACCTCCAACGGGGCCACCTGGGGTGATGGGGCCGGTCACGGGCCTGGTACCGTGGGTGGCGCAAATCCGACGTCCTTTAAGGTCCGTCCCGTGAGGCGGAGAAGGGGGTCCGTTTCGTATGGACACGCAGAAGTCCGATGCCCGGCCCGTGCTCGAAGGGCCCGACATCGCGCGGGTGCTGACCCGTATCGCCCACGAGATCGTCGAGCGCGCCAAGGGCGCCGAGGACGTGGTTCTCCTGGGCATCCCGACGCGCGGCGTCTTCCTCGCCCGCCGCCTGGCCGCCAAGCTCGAAGAGATCACCGGCCGCGCCGTCCCCGTCGGCTCGCTCGACATCACGATGTACCGCGACGACCTGCGCATGCACCCGCCGCGCGCGCTCGCCCGCACCGACATCCCCGGTGACGGCATCGACGGCCGCCTGGTCGTCCTCGTCGACGACGTGCTCTTCTCCGGTCGCACCATCCGCGCCGCCCTGGACGCCCTGAACGACATCGGGCGGCCGCGCGCCGTGCAGCTCGCCGTCCTCGTCGACCGGGGCCACCGCGAGCTGCCCATCCGCGCCGACTACGTCGGCAAGAACCTCCCCACGTCGCTGCGGGAGACGGTCAAGGTCCAGCTCGCCGAGGAGGACGGCCGCGACGCCGTGCTGCTCGGAGCCAAGCCGGACCCCGCGGCAGCCGGGCGAGCCGAGCAGTAGCACACCCGCCCGCGTACGCCTCCGTCCGGACGTACGCGCCCACAGGTGTGCCCTGGCACGCCCGTATGTCCCGTACGTTCCGAACCTCCTGAACTTTCCTACGGAGCACCCCAGATGATGCGACACCTCATCTCGGCCGCCGACCTCACCCGCGACGACGCCGTCCTCATCCTCGACACCGCCGAGGAGATGGCCCGCGTCTCCGACCGGCCCATCAAGAAGCTGCCCGCGCTGCGCGGGCGGACCGTCTGCAACCTCTTCTTCGAGGACTCGACCCGCACCCGGATCTCGTTCGAGGCGGCCGAGAAGCGCCTTTCCGCGGACGTCATCAACTTCGCCGCCAAGGGCTCCAGCGTCTCCAAGGGAGAATCCCTCAAGGACACCGCCCAGACCCTGGAGGCGATGGGCGTCGACGCCGTCGTCATCCGCCACGGCGCCTCCGGCGCCCCGTACCGGCTCGCCACCAGCGGCTGGATCGACGCCCCCGTCATCAACGCGGGCGACGGCACCCACCAGCACCCCACCCAGGCACTGCTCGACGCCTTCACCATGCGCCGCCGCCTCACCGGCCCCGACGCCGGGATCGGCCAGGGCCTCGACGGCCGACGCGTCACCATCGTCGGCGACGTCCTGCACAGCCGCGTCGCCCGCTCCAACGTGGACCTGCTGCACACGCTCGGCGCCGAGGTCACGCTCGTCGCGCCGCCCACCCTGCTGCCCGTCGGCGTCGAGACCTGGCCCTGCGAGGTCTCCTACGACCTCGACGCCACGCTCACCAAGTCCGACGCCGTGATGATGCTGCGCGTGCAGCGCGAGCGCATGAACGCGGCGTTCTTCCCGACCGAGCGCGAGTACTCCCGCCGCTACGGCCTCGACGGCGACCGGATGGCGCGGATGCCCGAGCACGCCATCGTGATGCACCCGGGCCCGATGGTCCGCGGCATGGAGATCACCGCCCAGGTCGCCGACTCCGGCCGCTGCACGGCCGTCGAGCAGGTCGCCAACGGCGTCTTCACCCGAATGGCGGTTCTGTACCTGCTGCTGGGCGGCAATGAGCCCGCCGTCACGAACACCCGTACCGAGGAGACGAAGTAACCATGAGCGAGCCGAAGAAGACGCTGATCCGTGGTGCGAAGGTGCTCGGCGGCGAGCCGCAGGACGTCCTCATCGACGGCGGCGTCATCGCCCAGGTCGGCACCGGCCTGAGCGGCGACGGTGCCGACACCGTCGTCGAGGCCGGCGGCAAGATCCTCCTCCCCGGCCTCGTCGACCTCCACACCCACCTGCGCGAGCCGGGCCGCGAGGACTCCGAGACCGTCCTGACCGGCACCCGCGCCGCCGCCTCCGGCGGCTACACCAGCGTGTTCGCCATGGCCAACACCTTCCCGGTCGCCGACACCGCCGGCGTCGTCGAGCAGGTCTACCGGCTCGGCCAAGAACACGGCTACTGCGACGTCCAGCCCATCGGGGCCGTCACCGTCGGCCTGGAGGGTGTCAAGCTCGCCGAGCTCGGCGCCATGCACGAGTCCGCCGCGGCGGTCACCGTCTTCTCCGACGACGGCAAGTGCGTCCACGACGCCGTGATCATGCGCCGCGCCCTGGAGTACGTGAAGGCATTCGGCGGCGTCGTCGCCCAGCACGCGCAGGAGCCCCGCCTCACCGAGGGCGCCCAGATGAACGAGGGCACCGTCTCCGCCGAGCTCGGCCTGGGCGGCTGGCCGGCCGTCGCCGAGGAGTCGATCATCGCCCGGGACGTGCTCCTCGCCGAGCACGTCGGCTCCCGCGTCCACATCTGCCACCTGTCGACCGCCGGCAGCGTCGAGATCGTCCGCTGGGCCAAGTCCCGCGGCATCGACGTCACCGCCGAGGTCACCCCGCACCACCTGCTCCTCACCGACGAACTGGTGCGCACGTACAACCCGGTCTACAAGGTCAACCCGCCGCTGCGCACCGAGAAGGACGTCATGGCGCTGCGCGAGGCGCTGGCCGACGGCACGATCGACATCGTCGCCACCGACCACGCCCCGCACCCGCACGAGGACAAGGACTGCGAGTGGGCCGCCGCGGCCATGGGCATGGTCGGCCTGGAGACCGCGCTCGGCGTGGTGCAGCAGACCATGGTCGACACGGGCCTGCTCGACTGGGCGGGCGTCGCCGACCGGATGTCCTTCAAGCCCGCCGAGATCGGGCAGGCCACCGGCCACGGCCGCCCCGTCTCGGCAGGTGAGCCCGCCAACCTCGTCCTGGTCGACGCGGACTACCGTGGTGCCGTTGACCCCGCGGGCTTCGCCTCCCGCAGCCGCAACACCCCGTACGAGGGCCGTGAGCTGCCGGGTCGCGTCACCCACACCTGGCTGCGGGGCAAGGCCACCCTCGCCGACGGGAAGCTCGCGTGACACCACCACTGCACTCTCTGCGACCCCTGCACCCGCTGGTCCGGCTCGCCGCCGAGAAGAAGTCGGCAGCCGTGACGGACTGGCCCGGCCGCATCGGCTGGGTCGTCGGACTGCTGCTCTTCATCACGCTCGCCTACTGGCTGATGCGCCAGGGCTGGAAGTGGCGCGGCACGCTCCAGGGCGACCTGCCGCCGCTGCCCCAGCCGCCTCGGTCGCCCGGAACGCCGGGTGCGGCGAGACTGACTGTGTTGTCGATGAGCGGCCGCTACCACGGCTCCACCACCGCCGGGCAGTGGCTCGACCGCATCGTGGCGCACGGCCTCGGCACCCGCAGCCGAGTCGAGCTCACGCTCACGGACGCCGGTCTCGACGTCGTACGCCCCGGGGCGAGCGACTTCTTCGTCCCGGCGGACGCGCTGCGCGAGGCCCGGCTCGACAAGGGCATCGCCGGGAAGGTGCTCACGGAGGGCGGTCTGCTGATCGTCACCTGGGCGCACGGCGACAAGCTCATCGACTCCGGGTTCCGCTCCGACCGGGCGGCCGAGCAGGCCGAGTGGGTCACCGCCATCAACAACATGATCGACAAGAAGCACACGACGGAAGGCGCCGCACGATGACCACCTCCAGCAAGGGGAGCTCCTCCGCGAGGACGAAGGTGCTTCCCGCCGTACTCGTCCTGGAGGACGGCCGCATCTTCCGCGGCCGCGCCTACGGGGCCGTGGGGGAGACCTTCGGCGAGGCCGTGTTCTCCACCGGCATGAGCGGCTACCAGGAAACCCTCACCGACCCCTCCTACGACCGCCAGATCGTCGTCGCCACCGCCCCGCAGATCGGCAACACGGGCTGGAACGACGAGGACGACGAGTCCGGGCGCATCTGGGTCTCCGGCTACGTCGTGCGCGACCCCGCGCGCGTGCCCTCCAACTGGCGCGCCAAGCGCTCCCTCGACGACGAGCTCGTCGCCCAGGACATCGTCGGCATCCGCGGCATCGACACCCGCGCCCTCACCCGCCACCTGCGCGAGCGCGGCTCCATGCGCTCGGGCATCTTCTCCGGCGAGGCGCTGGCCCCGGAGGCCGAGCTGCTCGCCAAGGTGCGGGCCCAGCCCCACATGAAGGGCGCCAGCCTGTACGAGGAGGTCGCCACCAAGGAGGCGTACGTCGTCGAGGCGATCGGGGAGAAGAAGTTCACCGTCGCCGCGATCGACCTCGGCATCAAGGGCATGACCCCGCACCGCATGGCCGAGCGCGGCATCGAGGTGCACGTCCTGCCCGCCACCGCCACCGAGGAAGACGTCTACGCCGTGGGCCCCGACGGGGTCTTCTTCTCCAACGGTCCGGGCGACCCGGCCACCGCCGAGGGCCCGGTCGCGCTGATGACCGCCGTGCTGAGGCGGAAGACGCCGCTGTTCGGCATCTGCTTCGGCAACCAGATCCTCGGCCGCGCCCTGGGCTTCGGCACGTACAAGCTCAAGTACGGCCACCGCGGCATCAACCAGCCGGTCCAGGACCGCACCACCGGCAAGGTGGAGGTCACCGCGCACAACCACGGCTTCGCCGTGGACGCGCCGCTCGACAAGGTGAGCGAGACGCCCTTCGGCCGCGTCGAGGTCTCGCACGTCTGCCTCAACGACGACGTCGTGGAGGGGCTCCAGCTGCTCGACCAGCCGGGCTTCTCCGTCCAGTACCACCCCGAAGCCGCCGCGGGCCCGCACGACGCCGCGTACCTCTTCGACCGCTTCACCTCTTTGATGAACACCGCTCTGATGGAGGGCCAGCGTGCCTAAGCGCACCGATATCCAGTCCGTCCTGGTCATCGGCTCCGGCCCGATCGTCATCGGCCAGGCCGCCGAGTTCGACTACTCCGGCACCCAGGCGTGCCGCGTCCTCAAGGCCGAGGGCCTGCGGGTCGTCCTGGTGAACTCCAACCCGGCGACGATCATGACCGACCCCGAGATCGCCGACGCCACGTACGTCGAGCCGATCACCCCCGAGTTCGTCGAGAAGATCATCGCCAAGGAGCGCCCCGACGCGCTGCTGCCCACCCTCGGCGGTCAGACGGCCCTCAACACGGCCATCTCGCTGCACGAGGCCGGCACCCTCGACAAGTACGGCGTCGAGCTGATCGGCGCCCGCCCCGAAGCCATCCACAAGGGCGAGGACCGCGACCAGTTCAAGGAGGTCGTCGAGGCCGTCCGCGCCAAGATCGGCCACGGCGAGTCCGCCCGCTCGGTCATCTGCCACTCCATGGACGACGTCCTACAGGGCGTCGACGAGCTGGGCGGCTACCCGGTCGTCGTCCGCCCCTCCTTCACCATGGGCGGCGCCGGCTCCGGCTTCGCCCACGACGAGGACGAGCTGCGCCGCATCGCCGGCCAGGGTCTGACGCTCTCGCCGACCACCGAGGTGCTCCTGGAGGAGTCCATCCTCGGCTGGAAGGAGTACGAGCTGGAGCTGATGCGCGACAAGCACGACAACGTCGTGGTCGTCTGCTCCATCGAGAACTTCGACCCGATGGGCGTGCACACCGGCGACTCGATCACCGTCGCTCCCTCGATGACGCTGACCGACCGCGAGTACCAGATCCTGCGGGACATCGGCATCGCCGTGATCCGCGAGGTCGGCGTCGACACCGGCGGCTGCAACATCCAGTTCGCGGTCAACCCCGAGGACGGCCGCGTGATCGTCATCGAGATGAACCCGCGCGTCTCCCGGTCGTCGGCGCTCGCCTCCAAGGCCACCGGCTTCCCGATCGCGAAGATCGCCGCCAAGCTGGCCGTCGGCTACACGCTCGACGAGATCCCCAACGACATCACCGAGGAGACCCCCGCCTCCTTCGAGCCCACGCTCGACTATGTGGTCGTCAAGGCGCCCCGGTTCGCGTTCGAGAAGTTCCCGCAGGCCGACTCCACGCTGACCACCACCATGAAGTCGGTCGGCGAGGCCATGGCCATCGGCCGCAACTTCACCGAGGCGTTCCAAAAGGCGCTGCGCTCCCTGGAGAAGAAGGGCTCGCAGTTCACCTTCGTCGGCGAGACCGGCGACAAGCAGGCGCTCCTCGAAGCCGCCGAGCGGCCCACCGACGGCCGGATCAACACCGTCATGGCGGCGATCCGCGCCGGGGCCACGCCCGAGGAGGTCTTCGCGCACACGAAGATCGACCCCTGGTTCGTCGACCAGCTCTTCCTGATCAAGGAGACCGCCGACGAACTGGCCGCCGCGCCCGAGCTCACCGAGGAGCTCATCGCCGAGGCCAAGCGGCACGGCTTCTCCGACCACCAGATCGCCGAGATCCGCGGCCTGCGCGAGGACGTCGTCCGCGAGGTCCGGCACGCGCTCGGCGTCCGCCCGGTCTACAAGACGGTCGACACCTGCGCCGCCGAGTTCGCCGCGAAGACCCCGTACTTCTACTCGTCCTACGACGAGGAGACCGAGGTCGCTCCCCGCACCAAGCCCGCCGTGATCATCCTGGGCTCCGGGCCCAACCGCATCGGCCAGGGCATCGAGTTCGACTACTCCTGCGTCCACGCCTCCTTCGCCCTCGGTGACGCGGGCTACGAGACCGTGATGGTCAACTGCAACCCGGAGACCGTCTCCACCGACTACGACACCTCCGACCGCCTCTACTTCGAGCCGCTCACCCTCGAGGACGTCCTGGAGGTCGTCCACGCCGAGCAGCTCGCGGGCCCGGTCGCGGGCGTCATCGTGCAGCTCGGCGGCCAGACCCCGCTGGGCCTGTCGCAGGCGCTCAAGGACAACGGCGTCCCCGTCGTCGGCACCCCGCCCGAGGCCATCCACGCCGCCGAGGACCGCGGCGCCTTCGGCCGCGTCCTGGCCGAGGCCGGGCTGCCCGCCCCCAAGCACGGCACCGCCACCACGTTCGACGAGGCCAAGGCCATCGCCGACGAGATCGGCTACCCGGTCCTCGTACGCCCCTCGTACGTGCTCGGCGGCCGCGGCATGGAGATCGTCTACGACGAGACCCGCCTGTCGTCGTACATCGAGGAGTCGACCGAGATCAGCCCGTCGCGGCCGGTCCTGGTCGACCGCTTCCTCGACGACGCCATCGAGATCGACGTCGACGCCCTCTACGACGGCACCGAGCTCTACCTCGGCGGCGTCATGGAGCACATCGAGGAGGCCGGCATCCACTCCGGCGACTCGGCGTGCGCGCTGCCCCCGATCACGCTCGGCGGCCACGACATCAAGCGGCTGCGCGCCTCCACCGAGGCCATCGCCCGCGGCGTCGGCGTGCGCGGCCTGATCAACATCCAGTTCGCCATGGCCGGGGACATCCTCTACGTCCTGGAGGCCAACCCGCGCGCGTCCCGTACGGTCCCCTTCACCTCGAAGGCGACCGCGGTGCCGCTCGCCAAGGCCGCCGCCCGCATCTCGCTCGGCGCCACCGTCGCCGAACTGCGTGCCGAGGGCCTGCTTCCGGCCACCGGCGACGGCGGCACGCTGCCGCTGGACGCGCCGATCTCCGTCAAGGAGGCCGTCATGCCCTGGTCGCGCTTCCGCGACATCAAGGGCCGCGGCGTCGACACCGTCCTCGGCCCGGAGATGCGCTCCACCGGCGAGGTCATGGGCATCGACTCCGTCTTCGGCACGGCGTACGCCAAGTCGCAGGCCGGAGCCTACGGTCCGCTGCCGACCAAGGGCCGCGCGTTCATCTCGGTCGCCAACCGCGACAAGCGCTCGATGATCTTCCCGGCGCGTGAACTCGTCGCCCACGGCTTCGAACTGCTCGCCACCTCCGGCACGGCGGAGGTCCTCAAGCGCAACGGCATCAACGCCACCGTCGTGCGCAAGCAGTCCGAGGGTGAGGGCCCCAGCGGCGAGAAGACCATCGTCCAGCTCATCCACGACGGCGAGGTCGACCTCATCGTCAACACGCCGTACGGGACCGGCGGCCGCCTCGACGGCTACGACATCCGTACGGCGGCGGTGGCCCGCTCGGTGCCGTGCCTGACCACGGTCCAGGCGCTCGCCGCGGCCGTCCAGGGCATCGACGCGCTCAACCACGGCGACGTGGGCGTGCGCTCACTGCAGGAACACGCGGAACATCTGACCGCGGCCCGCGACTAGCAGCCCAAGAGGGGGACACCGAAGCGGTGTCCCCCTCTTCATGAGCACCCCCTCTTCATGAGCACCGTCTCGCCATGAGCACCGTTCTTCTTGAGGCCCCACCTCATGAACACCTCTAGGACCTCAGCCATGTACAAGCTGTTCTTCAACCTCGTCTTCCAGCACATGGACCCCGAGAAGGCCCACCACCTCGCCTTCCGCTGGATCCGCCTCGCGGCCCGCGTCCCCGTCCTGCGCACCTTCGTCGCGGCCGTCCTCGCGCCCCGCCACAAGGAGCTGCGCACCGAGGCGCTCGGCCTGCGGATGCACGGCCCGTTCGGGCTCGCCGCGGGCTTCGACAAGAACGCCGTCGCGGTCGACGGCATGGCCATGCTCGGCTTCGACCACATCGAGATCGGGACCGTGACGGGGGAGGCCCAGCCCGGCAACCCCAAGAAGCGGCTCTTCCGGCTCGTCCCGGACCGCGCGCTCATCAACCGCATGGGCTTCAACAACGAGGGCTCGCTCGCCGTCGCCGCCCGCCTCGCCTCCCGCAACCCGGTCTTCAGGACCACGGTGGGCGTGAACATCGGCAAGACCAAGGTCGTGCCCGAGGCCGAGGCCGTGGGCGACTACGTGAAGTCGACCGAGCGGCTGGCCGCCTTCGCCGACTACCTCGTGGTGAACGTGTCGTCGCCGAACACGCCGGGCCTGCGCAACCTCCAGGCCACCGAGGCGCTGCGCCCGCTGCTGACCGCGGTGCGCGAGGCGGCCGACCGGACCGTGCGGGCGCGTCGCGTCCCGCTCCTGGTGAAGATCGCGCCCGACCTGGCCGACGACGACATCGACGCGGTCGCCGACCTGGCCGTCGAGCTCGGCCTGGACGGCATCATCGCCACCAACACCACCATCGCCCGCGAGGGCCTCGGCCTGACGTCGGACCCGGCGATCGTGGCGGAGACCGGCGGGCTCTCCGGCGCACCCCTCAAGGAACGCTCCCTGGAGGTCCTCAGGCGCTTGTACGCACGCGTGGGCGACCGGATCACCCTGGTCGGCGTCGGCGGCATCGAGAACGCCGAGGACGCCTGGCGGCGCATCCTGGCCGGTGCCACGCTCGTCCAGGGCTACAGCGCCTTCATCTACGAGGGGCCGTTCTACGCCCGCGCGATCCACAACGGTCTCGCCGCCCGCCTGAAGAACTCCCCGTACGCGACGCTCGCCGACGCCGTCGGCGCCGATGTGAGGAAGAAGGAAGCCGCGTGAGCGACCTCGAACCCCGCGCGCCCTTCGGCGCCCGCCTGCGCCGTGTCATGGACGAGCGCGGACCGCTGTGCGTCGGTATCGACCCGCACGCCGCCCTGCTCTCCTCGTGGGGCCTCGCCGACGACATCGCGGGCCTGGAAGCCTTCACGCGCGCGTGCGTCGAGGCACTGGCCGACACGGTCGCCGTGGTCAAGCCCCAGTCGGCGTTCTTCGAGCGGTTCGGCTCCCGTGGCATCGCCGTCCTGGAGAAGGCGGTCGCCGAGCTGCGCGCCGCGGGCACGCTCGTCGTCATGGACGCCAAGCGCGGCGACATCGGCTCGACCATGGCCGCGTACGCGCAGACCTTCCTCGACCCCGGCTCCCCGCTCTTCTCGGACGCCCTGACGGTCTCGCCGTACCTGGGCTACGGGTCCCTGAAGCCGGCGGTCGACCTGGCGCGCGAGTCCGGTTCCGGCCTGTTCGTCCTCGCGCTGACCTCGAACCCCGAGGGCGGCGAGGTGCAGCACGCCGTGCGCGCCGACGGCCGCGACGTGGGCGCGACGATGCTCGCCCACCTCGCGGAGGAGAACGCCGAGGACGCCGCCGAGGACGCCGCCGAGGTGCCCATGGGCTCGTTCGGCGCGGTCGTCGGCGCGACCCTGGGTGACCTGTCCTCGTACGACCTGGACATCAACGGTCCGCTGCTCGCCCCAGGGATCGGCGCGCAGGGCGCCACGGCCGCCGATCTGCCGGCGGTCTTCGGCGCGGCGGTGCGCAATGTCGTGCCGAACGTGAGCCGCGGCGTGCTGCGGGCCGGACCGTCGGTGCCCGCGCTGCGGGAGGCCGCGGCGCGGTTCGCCGACGAGGTGCGGGAAGCCGTCGCGGCGGCCGCGTGAAGGTGGCCAGGTGAGGCGGTCGGGGCGTGGCACTCGGTGCCGCGCCCGAGCCTTCTGGCCAGATCCTGACCGGATTCCGGGGCGTTTTGCCCCAAATGTCGGCCTCAACCAAGGCTGACCTGGACTTTTCCTCTGTTCTCGCTGACTCTGGCGGTCATGCCCGCTAGTCTCCGTCGAGAGAAAGCGGGCAAGCGCGTTGCTCGTTGCTCCCCAGGTGTGGGGCGACTAGGTTCCTCACCGGTCCGTATCCGACAGTTCGACATCCGAGGTGACGTAGGCGTGGCTCTTCCGCCCCTTACCCCTGAACAGCGCGCAGCCGCGCTCGAAAAGGCCGCCGCGGCTCGCCGGGAGCGGGCCGAGGTCAAGAATCGACTCAAGCACTCCGGCGCCTCTCTGCACGAGGTCATCAAGCAGGGACAGGAGAACGACGTCATCGGCAAGATGAAGGTCTCCGCCCTCCTCGAGTCCCTGCCGGGCGTGGGCAAGGTCCGCGCCAAGCAGATCATGGAGCGCCTCGGGATCTCCGAATCCCGGCGGGTGCGCGGTCTCGGCTCCAACCAGATCGCCTCCCTGGAGCGCGAGTTCGGCGGCGCCGGAGCCTGAGTGCCGCGACCGGCCGCCCGGCCGGTCCAGGCACTGAGGAATTCCTGGAATAATCGCTGCATGACTGATCGTCCGCGGCTGACCGTGCTCTCCGGCCCCTCAGGGGTCGGCAAGAGCACGGTCGTCGCCCATATGCGCAAGGAACACCCCGAGGTCTGGCTCTCGGTGTCGGCCACGACCCGCAAGCCGCGCCCCGGCGAGCAGCACGGGGTCCAGTACTTCTTCGTCAGTGACGAGGAGATGGACAAGCTGATCGCCAACGGCGAACTGCTCGAGTGGGCCGAGTTCGCGGGCAACCGGTACGGCACGCCGCGCCGCGCCGTCATGGACCGGCTCGACGCCGGTGAGCCCGTGCTGCTGGAGATCGACCTGCAGGGCGCCCGCCTGGTCCGCGAGTCGATGCCCGAGGCGCAGCTGGTCTTCCTCGCCCCGCCGAGCTGGGAGGAGCTGGTCCGCCGGCTCACCGGCCGCGGCACCGAGGCACCCGAGGTGATCGAGCGTCGCCTCGCCGCCGCCAAGGTGGAACTGGCGGCCGAGTCCGAGTTCGACACCACACTGGTCAACACCTCCGTCGAGGACGTGGCGCGCGAGCTGCTAGCCTTGATGAAAGTTGTTTGATCTTTAACCCCAGTCTCCACCCCATCGGAAGGCAGAGAGTGTCCTCTTCCATCACCGCGCCCGAGGGCATCATCAACCCGCCGATTGATGAGCTTCTCGAGGCCACCGACTCGAAGTACAGCCTGGTCATCTACGCCGCCAAGCGCGCGCGCCAGATCAACGCGTACTACTCGCAGCTCGGTGAGGGCCTGCTCGAGTACGTCGGCCCGCTGGTGGACACCCACGTCCACGAGAAGCCGCTCTCGATCGCGCTCCGCGAGATCAACGCGGGGCTGCTGACGTCCGAGGCCGTCGAGGGCCCGGCCCAGTAAGGTCCGGCAAGGCACGCAGTACGTACGTCACAGGCCCGGCAGCGCGGCTGCCGGGCCTGTGGTGTGTCATGGAGTCGTACGTCGTACGTTTCCGAGTGCGGCGCTCTGAGTGCGGGGAGGCACTGACGGTGGACAAGCCCAAGGTCGTGCTGGGGGTCAGCGGCGGCATCGCCGCCTACAAGGCGTGCGAGCTGCTGCGCCGACTGACCGAGTCCGGTCACGACGTACGCGTCGTCCCCACCGACTCGGCACTGCACTTCGTCGGCGCCGCCACCTGGTCGGCCCTGTCCGGCAACCCCGTCTCGACCGAGGTGTGGGACGCCGTCCACGAGGTCCCGCACGTCCGCATCGGCCAGCACGCTGACCTGGTGATCGTGGCCCCGGCGACGGCGGACATGCTCGCCAAGGCGGCCCACGGCCTGGCCGACGACCTCCTCACCAACACCTTGCTCACGGCCCGCTGCCCGGTCGTCTTCGCCCCCGCCATGCACACCGAGATGTGGGAGCACCCCGCCACCCAGGAGAACGTCGCCACGCTGCGCCGCCGCGGCGCCCTGGTCATCGAACCGGCCGTCGGCCGCCTGACCGGCGTGGACACCGGCAAGGGCCGCTTCCCCGACCCGGCCGAGATCTTCGACTACGTACGCCGGGTCCTCGCGCGCGGCGCACGGGCGGGCGAGAGCGACCTGGCCGGGCGGCATGTCGTCGTCAGCGCCGGCGGCACCCGCGAGCCCCTCGACCCGGTCCGCTACCTCGGCAACCGCTCCTCCGGAAAGCAGGGCTACGCGCTGGCCCGCACCGCGGCGGCCCGCGGCGCCCGCGTCACGCTGCTCGCCGCCAACACCGGCCTGCCGGACCCGGCGGGCGTGGACGTCGTGCGCGTGGGAACCGCGGTCCAACTGCGCGAGGCGGCGCTGAAGGCGGCGGCCGACGCGGACGTGGTGGTCATGGCGGCCGCGGTCGCCGACTTCCGCCCGCTGACATACGCCACCGGCAAGATCAAGAAGAAGGACGGCGAGGAACCGGCCCCGATCACCCTGGTCCGCAACCCGGACGTCCTCGCCGAGCTCTCCGCCGACCGCCCCCGCCCCGGACAACTGGTCGTCGGCTTCGCCGCGGAGACCGACGACGTCCTCGCCAACGGCCGCGCCAAGCTCGCCCGCAAGGGCTGTGACCTGCTCGTCGTCAACGAGGTGGGGGAGCGCAGGACCTTCGGCGCCGAGGAGAACGAAGCGGTGATCCTGGCCACCGACGGTACGGAGACGCCCGTCCCCCACGGCCCCAAGGACGCCCTCGCCGACCGGATCTGGGACGAGGTGTCCCACCGCTTGGCACCACCGACGGCGCAGTGAGCACGAGGTTCGCCCGTTCGGAGGCCCCTGACGGCCAAAAACCACCGGAATTCGGGCCCGGCCACCCCTTCCGAAGCCCGATCGTCGTATCGCACAATGCGGTGTCGCAGGTCACAGTGCTCCCACGTGGCGAGACACGGGGTCCGGCGGCCGAGCGCGACCGATAAACTGTCCCGAGGACGCCGCCGGGCGCAGCTCCCGGACCGTCCGTAACCGATCAGCCAGCAGCCGCTGCAACCACAGGGAGCGTTGTGTCCCGTCGCCTGTTCACCTCGGAGTCCGTGACCGAGGGTCACCCCGACAAGATCGCTGACCAGATCAGCGACACCATTCTCGACGCGCTCCTGCGCGAGGACCCGGCCTCCCGGGTCGCCGTCGAGACGCTGATCACCACCGGCCTGGTGCACGTGGCCGGCGAGGTGACGACCAAGGCCTACGCGGACATCGCGACGCTGGTCCGCAACAAGATCCTCGAGATCGGCTACGACTCCTCGAAGAAGGGCTTCGACGGCGCCTCCTGCGGTGTCTCGGTGTCGATCGGCTCGCAGTCCCCGGACATCGCGCAGGGCGTCGACACGGCGTACGAGAAGCGGGTCGAGGGTGCCGCCGCAGGCGACGAGGGCGACGAGCTCGACAAGCAGGGCGCGGGCGACCAGGGCCTGATGTTCGGTTACGCGTGCGACGAGACGCCCGAGCTGATGCCGCTGCCGATCACGCTCGCGCACCGCCTCTCGCGCCGCCTGTCCGAGGTTCGCAAGAACGGGACGATCCCGTACCTGCGCCCGGACGGCAAGACGCAGGTCACCATCGAGTACGACGGTGAGAAGGCGGTCCGTCTCGACACGGTGGTCGTCTCCTCGCAGCACGCGTCGGACATCGACCTCGAGTCGCTGCTCGCCCCGGACATCCGGGAGTTCGTGGTCGAGCCGGAGCTGAAGGCGCTGCTGGAGGACGGCATCAAGCTGGACACCGACGGCTACCGCCTGCTGGTCAACCCGACCGGCCGCTTCGAGATCGGCGGCCCCATGGGCGACGCCGGTCTGACCGGCCGCAAGATCATCATCGACACCTACGGCGGCTACGCCCGCCACGGCGGCGGCGCCTTCTCCGGCAAGGACCCGTCCAAGGTGGACCGCAGCGCCGCGTACGCGATGCGCTGGGTCGCCAAGAACGTGGTGGCGGCGGGCCTGGCCGCGCGCTGCGAGGTCCAGGTCGCGTACGCGATCGGCAAGGCCGAGCCGGTCGGCCTGTTCGTCGAGACGTTCGGCACGGCGACGGTCGACACCGACAGGATCGAGCAGGCCATCGGCGAGGTCTTCGACCTGCGCCCCGCCGCGATCATCCGCGACCTCGACCTGCTGCGCCCGATCTACGCCCAGACCGCCGCGTACGGCCACTTCGGTCGAGCGTTGCCCGACTTCACGTGGGAGAAGACGGACCGCGTGGACGCGCTGCGCAAGGCCGCCGGACTGTAGCCGCCACCAATCCTCGACCGGCTTCTTCGAGGGCCCGGGCCTCCTGCGGGAGGGCCGGGCCTCGGCGTTTTCCGGGACGGTCTCCGGCACGTGCGGGACGGTCCGAGTCCCGTCCCGTTGTCAGTCCTCTCTGGTAGGAATGCAGCTGTGAGCAGGCAGGACGACAGCGCCGACGGGCCGGAGCAGCTCGCGCTGATCCGGGAGTCGGTGCGCAAGGCGAAGGCGCCCAAGGCCAAGCCGCGGACGTGGCGGGGGGCGGCGCTGGCCAAGGAGCTGCCGGTCGCCCGGGTGCTGGTCGACAAGGGGGTGCTGCATCTTGACCGGTACTTCGAGTACGCCGTGCCGCAGGAACTGGACGCGGAGGCCCAGCCCGGTGTGCGGGTGCGGGTGCGGTTCGGGGCGGGGAGCAAGAACGTACGGGACGGGCGGCGTGAGGGCGGGGGGCTGATCGACGGGTTTCTGGTCGAGCGGGTTGCCGAGGCCGAGTATCAGGGGCCGTTGGCGGCGCTCGCGCAGGTCGTGTCGCCGGAGCCGGTGCTCGATGCGGAGCTGCTGGGGCTGACGCGGGCCGTGGCGGACCGGTACGCGGGGAGCCTGGCGGACGTCGTGCAGTTGGCGGTGCCGCCGCGTCATGCCAGGGCCGAGGCGCGGACGTTCCCTCCGGCCGCCGAGCCGCCCGCGGCGCCGGAGCCGGGAAGCTGGGCGCGGTACGAGAGGGGGGCCGAGCTCATCGGCGCGCTGGCCTCCGGCGGGGCGCCGCGGGCCGTGTGGACGGCGTTGCCGGGCCCGGAGTGGGCCGGCGAGATCGCGCTGGCCGTGCGGGCGGCGCTGGCCTCCGGGCGGGGCGCGCTCGTGGTGGTGCCCACCGTACGGCTGGCGGCGCGGGTCGATGCCGCGCTCGAGGCCGAGCTGGGGCCTGGGCGGCACGCGCTGCTGACCGCCGACGCCGGGCAGCAGAAGCGGTACGCCGAGTGGCTCGCCGTGCGGCGCGGGTCCGTCCGTGCCGTGGTCGGCACCCGGGCCGCCATGTTCGCGCCCGTACGCGACCTCGGGCTCGTCGTGGTGTGGGACGACGGGGACGCGCACCACAGTGACGACCACGCGCCGTTCCCGCATGTCCGCGAGGTGCTTGAGCTGCGGGCCGCGCGGGAGCGTTGCGCCTTTCTGCTGGGGAGCCTCAGCTGCACCGTGGAGGCCGCCCAGCTGGTCAGAAGCGGGTGGGCCGGCGCCGTGGCCGCGCCGCGCGACGAGGTCCGGCGCGCCGCACCGCGGGTGCGGACCGTCGGCGACCAGGACCTCGCCCGGGACGAGGCGGCACGGGCCGCGCGGCTGCCCAGCGTCGCGTGGGACGTGGCGCGGGAGGCGCTGCGCAGTGGGCCCGTGCTGATCCAGGTACCGCGCCGTGGGTACGTCCCCAGGCTCGCCTGCCAGACGTGCCGGGCGCCGGCCCGGTGCCGCCGGTGCGCCGGACCGCTGGAGGCGCGCGAGGCGAGCGGTGCGCTCGCCTGCGGATGGTGCGGGCGCGAGGAGGGCGCGTGGCAGTGCGCCGAGTGCGGTGGCGTACGCCTGCGTGCCCAGGTGGTGGGCGCCCGGCGGACCGCGGAAGAGCTGGGGCGGGCGTTCCCCGCCGTGCCGGTGCGGACCTCGGGCCGTGAGCAGGTGCTCGACACCGTGTCAACGGCGCCCGCGCTCGTCGTCAGCACCCCGGGCGCCGAACCGGTCGCCGAGGGCGGGTACGCAGCCGCGCTGCTGCTCGACGGGTGGGCGATGCTCGGCCGCCCCGACCTGCGAGCCGGTGAGGAGGCGCTGCGCCGCTGGATCACCGCGTCCTCGCTGGTGAGGTCCCAGGAGGCGGGCGGAACCGTGGTCATCGTGGCCGAGCCGACGCTGCGCCCCGTGCAGGCCCTCGTGCGTTGGGACCCGACGGGCCACGCGCTCCGCGAGCTCGCCGACCGGGCCGAGCTCGCCTTCCCTCCCGTGTCACGGATGGCTGCGGTCTCCGGGACACCGCGGGCTGTCGCGGACTTCCTGCGTGCGGTCGAACTACCCGGCGACGCGGAGGTGTTGGGCCCGGTGCCGGTTCCCGACACGGCGCCGGGCGGAGCACGCCGCCCCGGCGCCCCGCCCCCCGGCGAACACTGGCAGCGCGCGCTGGTCCGGGTCCCGCCCGGCAGCGGCACGGCCCTCGCCCACGCCCTCAAGCAGGCCCAGGCGGCCCGGATGGCGCGCACCCGGGGCGGCGTGGAGCCGGTCCGGGTCCGGGTCGATCCGCCGGACATCGGGTGAGACTCCGGGGCATCGGGTGAGGCACCGGGGCCGCCGACGAGGGGCGGCGGGGGAGGGCTGCGATGTGGGAAGAGTCGGGACGGTGGAGGAAGAGAGTTGGGACGGCGAGGGAGAGCCGGGGGAGGGAGAGGCGGGGGGACGGCGAGGATGGACCCGATACGGCCGGGGAGAGCCGATACGGCGGCGGGAAGAGCCCATCCGGCCGAGGGGGAGCCGGTGCCGGGGTAGAGGCGGTACGGCGCTGGCAAGGGCCCATCCGGCCGGGGGTGGAGGCGATGTCGGGGGAGCGGCGATGTCGAGGGGGAGCCGGTGCCGGGGGAGAGACGATGTGGTGGAGGGCGACGAGACGACACTGCCTCCCCGGGCGCAGGGCGCGGGGAGGCAGTGGTCGCGGACTCAGCTCAGCCGTTGCGTGGGCCGGGGAAGACACCCGGGCGGGCCTCGTCGCGCAGCCCGGGGCTGCCCGCGGTCGGCTGGGTCGGCATGGAACGGGCGGCGGGCACCGACGGAAGCGGCCCCGCGCCCAGGGGAACGGAAGGGCGGGGCACGGCGGGCGCGGGCGGCGTCGCGGGGGACGTCCCGCTCTCCGCGGCGCGCTCGGCCTCGGCCGCAGCCTGGGCGGCCGCCCTGCGGGCCCCGTACCGGCGGTGCACCGCCTGCTTGGTGACCCCGAGCGCCGAGCCCACCGCGTCCCACGAGAACCCGAGCGAACGGTCGAAGTCCACGGCGGCGGTCACCAGGGTCTCGACGCTGTCCCGCAGCTCCTGGGCAAGACGGACGGTCGGGGCGGGCGCCCTGCCGTAGACGACGAACCCCGCGGAGGGGCCCGAGCGGCGCGGCCGGTAGACGTTACCGAGCTGCGCGGTGAGGGTGCGCAGGGCGTCCACCTGCCGGCGGACCCGCTCGATGTCCCGCACCAGCAGGTGCAGGCTGGCCCGTGCCTGGGCGTCGTGGGTTGCGTGGTCGGCCATGAACAAGCCTCTCGAACCGGCGATGAAGAAGGATGGGGCCACGCGCGCGGCCGAACTGCACCCGAAGGTGGCGATCGCGTCGGCGGCCCATTGACTGGTCAACTCTTTCTTGACCAACGCGCCATCCGGTGAGGGGTCACGCTGTCTCGGCGTATCCGCATATGCGCGGGGCGCACGGCGTCGCGTGCGCCCCCGTCGTACGCGGCCGGACACTCGGCGGGCACTCGGCGGGCACTCGGCGGGCACTCGGCGGGCACGCGGCTGGGTGCGCGAAGCCCCGCCGCCATAGACTGGTGGGCCGCCCGTGACCCTGCCCCGAGAGGCCGTACGCCACCGATGAAGCTCGTCTTCGCCGGCACCCCCGAGGTCGCCGTTCCCGCCCTGGACGCCCTGATCGCCTCCGACCGGCACGAGGTCGCCGCGGTCGTCACCCGCCCCGACGCCCCCGCGGGCCGCGGCCGCCGCATGGTCGCCAGCCCCGTCGCCGAGCGGGCCGAGGAGGCCGGCATCGAGGTGCTCAAGCCGAACCGGCCGCGCGACGAGCAGTTCCTCGCCCGGCTGCGCGAGATCGGCCCGGACTGCTGCCCGGTCGTCGCGTACGGGGCGCTGCTGCCGAAGGTCGCCCTCGACGTCCCGGCCCGCGGCTGGGTCAATCTGCACTTCTCGCTGCTGCCCGCCTGGCGCGGCGCCGCTCCCGTGCAGCACTCGCTCATGGCGGGCGACCAGATCACCGGCGCCTCCACCTTCCTGATCGAGGAGGGGCTCGACTCCGGGCCGGTGTACGGCACCGTGACCGAGGCGATCCGGCCCACCGACACCAGCGGCGACCTGCTGACCCGGCTCGCGTTCGCGGGCGCGGGACTGCTGGCCGCGACCATGGACGGCATCGAGGACGGTTCCGTGTCGGCCGTCCCGCAGCCGGGCGAGGGGGTCTCGCTCGCACCGAAGATCACCGTCGACGACGCCCGCATCGACTGGAAGGCACCCGCGCTCCGCGTCGACCGCGTGGTGCGCGGCTGCACGCCGGCGCCCGGCGCCTGGACCGAGTTCCGCGGTGAGCGCCTGAAGGTCCGGCACGCCGCGCTCGCGCCCGACCGCACCGACCTCGCCCCCGGCGAACTGGGCGTCGGCAAGAAGAACCTCTACGTGGGCACCGGCTCCCACGCCGTCGAACTGCTGTGGGTGCAGGCCCAGGGCAAGAAGCCGATGGCCGCGGCCGACTGGGCCCGCGGGGTGCGCATCACCGCGGGGGAGCGGCTCGGCTGAGAGGCCCGGGTCCGCCTCCGCCCGGGCGGGTGACCGGGGCGTGCGCGACGTACGCTGAGGGGGTTCACCTCGGCGTACGCCTCGTGCGTGACGCCCGTACCACCCCACCAGCGGAGCACCTTTGAACGAGCAGTCCTCCCCCTCGTCCTCGGCGTCCCCCAAGAGGCGTCCGCGACACCAGGGCAAGCCGCACCGCCGCCCCAAGAAGGACCCGGTCCGTATCCTCGCCTTCGAGGCCCTGCGCGCGGTCGACGAGCGGGACGCCTACGCCAACCTCGTGCTGCCGCCCCTGCTGCGCAAGGCCCGCGAGAAGCAGGGGCCCGAGAAGTTCGACGCCCGGGACGCGGCCTTCGCCACCGAGCTCGTCTACGGCACACTGCGCCGCCAGGGCACGTACGACGCGATCGTCGCGGCCTGCATCGACCGGCCGCTGCGCGAGGTCGATCCGCCGGTCCTCGACGTGCTGAACCTGGGCGTGCACCAGCTGCTCGGCACCCGCATCCCGACGCACGCCGCCGTCTCCGCCTCCGTGGAGCTGGCCCGCGTCGTGCTCGGCGACGGCCGCGCCAAGTTCGTCAACGCCGTCCTGCGCAAGGTCGCCCAGGACGATCTCGACGGGTGGGTCGAGCGGGTCGCGCCCCCGTACGACGAGGACCCCGAGGACCATCTGGCCGTCGTCCACTCCCATCCGCGCTGGATCGTCTCCTCGCTGTGGGACGCGCTCGGCGGGCCCCGCGCGGGCATCGAGGACCTCCTGGAGGCCGACAACGAGCGGCCCGAGGTGACGCTCGTGGCGCGCCCCGGCCGCACCACCGCCGACGCGCTGCTCGACGAGGTCGGCGAGGCAGCGGGACTGCCCGGCCGCTGGTCCCCGTACGCCGTGCGCCTGACCGAGGGCGGTGAGCCGGGCGCGATCGGCTCCGTGCGCTCCGGCGACGCGGGCGTGCAGGACGAGGGCAGTCAGCTCGTCGCCCTCGCGCTCGCGAACGCCCCGGTCGAGGGCCGCGACGAGAACTGGCTGGACGGCTGCGCCGGCCCCGGCGGCAAGGCCGCACTGCTCGCCGGACTCGCCGCCCAGCGCGGCGCCCGGCTGCTCGCGGCGGAGAAGCAGCCGCACCGCGCCGGGCTCGTGGCCAAGGCGCTGCGCGGCAACCCGGGCCCGTACCAGGTCGTCGCCGCCGACGGCACCCGCCCGCCGTGGCGGCCGGGATCGTTCGACCGGGTCCTGATGGACGTGCCCTGCACCGGGCTCGGGGCGCTGCGACGGCGGCCCGAGGCGCGCTGGCGGCGCCGCGTCGAGGACCTGGACGGGTTCGCGGGGGTGCAGCGGGCACTGCTGCGCACGGCGCTCGTCTCGGTGCGGGTCGGCGGTGTCGTCGGCTACGCGACCTGCTCGCCGCACCTCGCCGAGACGCGCGCCGTCGTCGACGACGTGCTCAAGGAGCGCCCCGGCGCCGAACTGATCGACGCGCGCCCCATGCTGGACGGCGTACCTGCCCTCGGCGACGGCCCCGACATCCAGCTGTGGCCGCATCTGCACGGCACGGACGCGATGTACCTGGCGCTGATCCGCCGCACCGCCTGAGCCCCTCCCGCCGCGTCCTGCCCCGCCGTGTCGGGAGATCCACCGCATCGCCCGATACGGCGGACGCCTCCCAGGGCACGGCTCGGCATCGGTATGGCGCCCGGGGCCCCGGGGAGGCGGGCAACGGTCCCCGGGCATGGCACGCTTGACCCATGGCCGTGCAGATCAACCCCAGCATCCTGTCCGCGGACTTCGCCCGCCTCGCCGACGAGGCGAAGGCCGTCGAGGGCGCCGACTGGCTCCACGTCGACGTCATGGACAACCACTTCGTCCCCAACCTGACCCTGGGTGTTCCCGTCGTGGAGTCCCTGGCGCGGGCCACGCGGACGCCGCTGGACTGCCACCTGATGATCGAGGACCCGGACCGGTGGGCACCCCAGTACGTCGAGGCGGGCGCCGGTTCCGTCACCTTCCACGCGGAGGCCGCGCACGCGCCCGTGCGGCTCGCCCGGGAGATCCGGGCCAAGGGCGCGCGCGCCTCCATGGCGCTCAAGCCGGGCTCGCCGATCGAGCCGTACGAGGACCTGCTGCCCGAGCTGGACATGGTGCTGATCATGACGGTCGAGCCGGGCTTCGGCGGGCAGTCGTTCCTCGACATCATGCTGCCGAAGATCCGCCGCACCCGTGAGCTGATCGCCAAGCACGACCTCGACCTGTGGCTCCAGGTCGACGGCGGTGTGTCGGCGGCGACCATCGAGCGGTGCGCCGAGGCGGGGGCGGACGTCTTCGTCGCCGGTTCCGCCGTGTACGGAGCCAGCGACCCGTCCGAGGCGGTCCGCGCACTGCGCGACGAGGCGGCGACGGCCACCTCCCGTGCGGCGTGGGCATGCGACCACTGAGCCACGAGCACGTGAACGCCGTCCGTCAAGGCTGATCACGGCCGCCGCATCTGCAAGGATGAACAGCGAATCCAGGTTGTGAACGGCAGCGAGTCGTAAGAAGAGCAGTGAGGAGAACGCCGTGTCCGCAACGTCGGCGGGACGGGCAGCCCTGCGGATGGGACCCGCGGAGCTGGTGCAGGCGGCCGCCATGGCGCGCCGCTTCTACCTCGAGGGCAAGTCCAAGATCCAGATCGCCGAGGAGTTCGGCGTCAGCCGCTTCAAGGTGGCCAGGGTCCTGGAGACCGCGCTCGAGAGGGATCTCGTACGCATCGAGATCAGGGTTCCGGCAGAGCTGGACGCCGAGCGCTCCGACGCGCTGCGCGCCCGCTACGGCCTGCGGCACGCCGTGGTCGTCGAGTCCCCGGCCGAGGCCGAGGAGACGCCCGACCCGGAGAACCTCGGCGAGGTCGCCGCCGACCTCCTCGGCGAGCTGGTCAGCGAGGGCGACGTGCTCGGCCTCGCCTGGGGCCGCTCCACCATCCACATGGCCGCGGCGCTCGACCGGCTTCCGCCGTGCACCGTCGTGCAGCTGACCGGTGTGTACGACGCCGGGACCGCGGAGCGCGGCTCCGTCGAGGCCGTGCGGCGCGCCGCCCAGGTCTCCGGCGGCGACGCCCACCCCATCTACGCCCCGATGCTGCTCCCGGACGCCGCGACGGCCGCCGCGCTGCGCAACCAGACGGGCATCGCGCGGGCCTTCGAGTACTTCGACAAGGTCACCGTGGCCTGCGTGTCCATCGGCTCCTGGGAGCCGGGCATCTCGACCGTGCACGACATGCTCAGCGACGACGAGCGCGCGCACTACGCGTCCCTCGGCGTCGCCGCCGAGATGTCGGCCCACCTCTTCGACGCGCAGGGCCGCCGGGTCGGGCGCGACCTGGGGGAGCGGTGCATCACCGTCGAGGCGGACCGGCTGCGTCGCATACCGGAGGTGGTGGCCATCGCGGGCGGCCAGCGCAAGGCTCCCGCGATCGACGCGGTGCTCCGCTCCGGCCTGGTGACCAGCCTGGTCACCGACACGGCCGCGGCGGACTACCTGATGACGGCCGGGCCCACACCGCGCCCCGCGCTCCAGCGGGCCGACCCCGACGGGACCTGAGGGCCGGTCGTGCGGAGGACGCTGTGGCAGCATCAAGGTCATGTTGCCGCGGCTCCTTGCGCCCCGCCGTCACCGACCGGCACTCGCCGGCGTGTTCGGCACCCTCCTCCTGGCCCTCGGCCTGCTCCTGGCGGGCTGCACGTCGGGCTCCGGCCCCGCTTTCGCCCCTTCGTCCTCGCCACCGCGCGGCGCCACGGCCTCCGCGCCCGCCTGGGCGGCGGACATGGCGACCGTACGAGCCGGCCGGCTGCCCGCCGAGGCCCGCCGCACCCTCGCCCGCATCGACAGGGGCGGCCCCTTCCCCTACGCGAAGGACGGCACGGTCTTCGGCAACTACGAGGGCGAGCTGCCGCGTCACCGGCGCGGCTACTACCACGAGTACACCGTCCGCACCCCCGGTGAACGCGACCGCGGTGCCCGCCGCATCGTCACCGGCAGCGGCGGGGAGATCTACTACACCGATGACCACTACAAGTCGTTCAAGGCGGTACTGAGATGAACGGGTTGCCCGACGACGGGCCCGGCCCCCGGGCCGCGGAGCCCGTCACCCCGGCCCGGTCCCTCGCCGAGGCGGGCTGGTCGGTGCGCTGCCTCGACCTCGGTGACGCCGAGGACAAGGCGGCGTTCATGGACCGCTGCGCCGACACCCTCGGCCTGCCCGACTGGTTCGGCCGCAACTGGGACGCCCTCGCGGACAGCCTGACCGACACCGGCGTCTGGCCGTCCTCCGCACGGGAACACACGCACGGGCTCGTGCTCGTGGTGACCGGCTGGCGGGAGTTCGCGCGGCGCTGCCCAGGGGAGTGGGGCACGGCCCAGGAGATCTTCGCCCAGTCCGTGGCGGAGCGCCGCGACACCGCCCCCACGCTCACCGTGGTCCTCGGCCTCGGCTGACCCCGTCGGGCCCCCGCCTGCCCTCAGATGATCATCCAAGAGGGCGGCCGGGGGGTTGGGACGTTCGCCCCGAAGACGCGATCGTGGCCGACGTGGGAAAATGAGGTACGTGCTTTGTGCTCCGGCGGCATTCTTCCGGGGCCCCCTTCTAGCGACCGGGATGTCCGCACGTGCGTTTCCTCAATGACATCAAGCCCGCGTACGACCTGACGTACGACGACGTCTTCATGGTGCCGAGCCGGAGCGCCGTGGGCTCCCGGCAGGGCGTCGACCTGTCCGCGCCGGACGGCTCGGGTACCACGATCCCGCTGGTCGTCGCCAACATGACGGCCATCGCCGGGCGGCGCATGGCCGAGACCGTCGCCCGCCGCGGCGGCCTCGTGGTCATCCCGCAGGACATCCCCCTCGAGGTCGTCACCGACGTCATCTCCTGGGTCAAGACCCGCCACCTGGTCCTCGACACCCCGATCGTGCTCGCCCCGACGCAGACCGTCGCCGACGCGCTCGCGCTCCTGCCCAAGCGCGCGCACAACGCCGGTGTGGTCGTCGACGACGAGCAGCGGCCCGTCGGTGTGGTCACCGACCAGGACCTGACCGGAGTCGACCGGTTCACGCAGCTGTCCGAGATCATGTCCAAGGACCTGCTGTTGCTCGACGCGGACATCGACCCGCGCGACGCGTTCAACAAGCTGGACGGCGCCAACCGCCGCTACGCCCCGGCCGTCGACAAGGACGGCCGCCTCGCCGGCATCCTCACCCGTACGGGCGCACTGCGCGCCACCCTCTACACCCCGGCCACCGACGCGGACGGCAAGCTGCGCGTCGCCGCCGCCGTCGGCATCAACGGCGACGTGGCGGGCAAGGCCGAGCAGCTGCTCGACGCGGGCGTGGACACGCTCGTCATCGACACCGCCCACGGTCACCAGGAGTCGATGATCGAGGCGATCAAGAAGGTGCGGGCCCTCGACCCGCAGGTGCCGATCGTCGCGGGCAACATCGTCGCCGCCGAGGGAGTCAAGGACCTCATCGAGGCCGGTGCCGACATCATCAAGGTGGGTGTCGGTCCGGGCGCCATGTGCACCACCCGCATGATGACCGGCGTCGGCCGCCCGCAGTTCTCCGCCGTCCTGGAGTGCGCCGCAGAGGCGAAGAAGTACGGCAAGCACGTGTGGGCCGACGGCGGCGTCCGCCACCCCCGTGACGTCGCCATGGCGCTGGCCGCCGGTGCGTCCAACGTGATGATCGGCTCGTGGTTCGCGGGCACGTACGAGTCCCCCGGCGACCTGCAGCACGACGCGCAGGGCCGCGCCTACAAGGAGTCCTTCGGCATGGCCTCGGCCCGCGCCGTGCGCAACCGGACCTCGGAGGAGTCCGCGTACGACCGCGCCCGCAAGGCCCTGTTCGAGGAGGGCATCTCGCACTCGCGGATGTTCCTCGACCCGCAGCGTCCGGGTGTCGAGGACCTGATCGACTCGATCATCGCGGGTGTCCGCTCGTCCTGCACCTACGCCGGTGCCTCCTCGCTCGCCGAGTTCGCGCAGAAGGCCACCGTCGGCATCCAGTCCGCCGCCGGTTACGCGGAGGGCAAGCCGCTGCACGCCAGCTGGAGCTGACCCCCGAGGTCGTTTTGTCCCGCCGAAGCGCCGGGTCCCGTCGAGCACGGGGCCCGGCGCTTCGGTGCGTCGGCGTGCCGGGGCATCGGGGCGCTCCGACGTGTCCCGGCGGCTCCGCGGCCTTCCGCGCAATGATCAGCCGCATCGGTGATCATCGCGCAACGTTGCTGCGCGAGTGCGCAAGGTTGCTGCATTACAGGTGGGAACCGGGGTCCTCTAGAGTCAACCGCTGTACGTGGCGTGGCGGGGGATGTGCCTGCTCGGCGGTCCCCGGTCAGGGCGAGGGCCGTCGTGTCCCCCGTCGCCCCGGCGTCCCCGACCGGCAGCGATGAAGGAGCCAGCCCGTGCTCGATCACGGCGCACCCCCGCGCACCCCGCCGACCGAGTCCGTCCCCGCGGTACGTGACTCACTCAGCACCCGCCTCATGCGGCGCAAGCCCGTGGAACTCCTGGTCGCCGAGGGCGGCCAAGGAGAGGGCGGCACTCTGCGACGGTCCCTCGGACTGTGGCAGCTCACCATGATCAGCATTGGTGCGACGCTCGGCACCGGCATCTTCGTGGTGCTCGGCGAGGCCGTCCCCAAGGCCGGACCCGCCGTCACGCTCTCCTTCGTGATCGCCGGCCTCACCGCGCTCTTCTCGGCCCTGTCGTACGCCGAACTGGCCGGGACCATTCCCGTCGCCGGATCCTCCTACTCGTACGCATACGCAACGCTGGGCGAGTTCGTGGCCTGGGTGTGCGGCTGGTGCCTGATCCTCGAGTACGGCGTGTCGGTCGCCGCCGTCGCCGTCGGCTGGGGCCAGTACCTCAACGAGCTGCTCGACGGCACCATCGGCGTCACCATCCCGGCCGCGCTCTCCGCGCCGCCCGGCGACGGCGGGATCTTCAACCTGCCCGCGCTGATCGTGGTGCTGCTCGCCATGGTCGTCCTGCTCGGCGGTGCCCGTGAGTCCGCCCGCGCCAACACGATCATGGTCATGGTGAAGATCGCCGCGCTGCTGCTCTTCTGCGCCATCGGCGTCAAGGGCTTCCAGTCCGGCAACTACGAGCACTTCATGCCGCTCGGCATGGCGGGCGTCAGCGCCGCGGGAGCCACGCTCTTCTTCTCCTACATCGGCTTCGACGCCGCCTCCACCGCGGGCGAGGAGGCGAAGAACGCGCAGCGCGACCTGCCCCGCGCGATCATGCTCTCGCTCGTCATCGTCACCGCGCTGTACGTCCTGGTCGCCGCGGTCGCCGTGGGGGCGCGGCCCTGGAAGCAGTTCAACGACACCGAGGCCACGCTCGCCGCGATCATGAAGGACGTCACCGGCCAGACGTTCTGGGCGACGCTGCTCGCCGCGGGCGCCGTCATCGCCATCGCGTCCGTCGTGCTGACCGTGCTCTACGGCCAGACCCGCATCCTGTTCGCGATGTCCCGCGACGGGCTCGTGCCCAAGGCGTTCTCCAAGGTCCACGCGAGGACGGGCGCGCCGCGCGTCAACACCGTCATCGTCTCGCTGTTCTGCGGCGTGCTCGCCGCCGCCATTCCGCTCGGGCAGCTCGCCGACGCCACCAGCATCGGCACGCTGTTCGCCTTCGCCCTGGTCAACATCGCCGTGATCGTGCTGCGGCGCACCCGGCCCGACATGCCGCGCAGCTTCCGGGTGCCGCTGTCCCCGCTGCTGCCGGTGCTCGGCTTCGCCTTCTGCGTCTGGATGATGGGCAGCCTGTCCCTGATCACCTGGATCGTCTTCGGTGTCTGGATGGCCGTCGGGCTCGTGGTCTACTTCTGCTACGGGATGCGCCGCTCGCGTCTCGCCCGGACGGAGCCGGGGGCCGCCTCGACCGCGGCGCCCGCCGAAGCACAGAAGTGAACCACCTGCCTTGCTGAACGAACTCGACGAACGCATCGTGCACGCCCTCGCCGAGGACGCCCGTCGCTCCTACGCCGACATCGGCCAGCTCGTCGGCCTGTCCGCGCCCGCCGTCAAGCGCCGCGTGGACCGACTGCGGGCCACCGGCGCGATCACCGGCTTCACCGTGCGGGTCGACCCGGCCGCGCTCGGCTGGGAGACCGAGGGGTTCGTCGAGATCTACTGCCGGCGCAACACCTCGCCGGAGACGATCCAGCGGGGCCTGGAGCGCTACCAGGAGGTCGTGGCCGCGTCCACCGTCACGGGGGACGCGGACGCGGTCGTCCAGGTCTTCGCCTCCGACATGCGCCACTTCGAGCGGGTCCTGGAGCGAATCGCGGGGGAGCCGTTCGTGGAGCGCACCAAGTCCGTGCTGGTGCTCTCCCCGCTGCTGCGCCGCTTCTCGTCGGGCACCCCGGCCTGAGCGGCGCGGCCCCGCCGCTCGGGCCGGAGTGCTCAGTCGGACGCCTCGCGGGAGAGCGGGTTGCGGTCCGTCGAGTTGTGGACGCTGAAGCTCACCGCGTCCGAGCGGTAGCGGTCGTCGGACCACTCCACCGGGCGGCCCTCGCGGGTCGTCGTCACCCGGCGCACCCGCAGCAGCGGGCTGGTGCGGCGTATGCCGAGCAGCTCGGCGTCCTGCGCGCCCGCCGCGACCGCGTCGATGACGTGCTCGCCGTAGGCGAAGACCAATCCCGTGTCCTCGTACAGGCGTTGGGTCACCGACGCGCACTCCGGGTCGAGCGCGGCCACGGCGGGCGCGATCCAGTCCGCGTACACCGTGCGCTCCAGAAGGATCGGCTCGCCGTCCAGGCCGCGAACCCGCAGCACCCGCAACACCTCTGTTCCGGCGGGTAGTTGGAGTCGCTCCGCGTCCTCGTCGGTCGCCGGCCGCAGCTCCTGGGAGACGACGTGCCCGCTCGCCCGGCGGCCCATCGCACGGGCCCACTGCGCGAAGCTGCGCAGCTCGGCGAAGCTCTGGCTGCGACGGCTGGCGAGCACCACGCGGCGCGCGCCCTGCCGGGAGCCGATGAGGCCCTCGGAGGTGAGTGTCGCGACCGCCTGGCGGACGGTGCCGCGCGAGACGCCGTAGCGCGCCGCGAGTTCCGTCTCCACGGGCAGCAGGCTGCCGACGGTGTACTCCTCGCGGGCGATGGCCCGACGCAGCTCGTCGGCGATCTCCTCGTGTCGCGCCGTCATGCTTCCCCTCGTGTCAACGGTCTGATGCGCCTGCTGCGCACAGCGTGACCAGCCTAATCGAGCGGGGTCAATGCTCGGGTCGGTCCGGGATTGTGCATCAGATCCCGGCGCGGACTTTGCCTCCAGTTCATGTACACGTCACCAACGGCGGGCGTACTGTGGCCAACTTGTTCAGACAAGTCCTGGCCCTGTTTCATCCCCAGCACGTCCCCCTGGAGAAGCTGTGACCGTGTCCCTGTCCAGAACCGCCGTGACGGGCGGCGCCCTCGCCGTCGTGGCCGCGCTCGCCCTGAGCGCCTGCGGCGCCGCCCCGACCGACTCCTCGACCACCGCCGACGGCAAGAACGCCGCCACCGCGACCTCCGCCGCCGATTTCGGCGGCATGGCGGGTCTGGTCAAGGCGGCCAAGAAGGAAGGGACGCTGCACGCGATCGCGCTGCCCCGTGACTGGGCCAACTACGGCGCCCTCATCGACGGCTTCCAGAAGAAGTACGGCATCAAGGTCCAGGTCGAGAACCCCAACGCCGCCAGCCAGGACGAACTCAACGCGATCACCTCGCGCAAGGGCCAAAACCGCGCCCCCGACGTCGTCGACGTCGGCTCCGGCTTCGCCCTCACGGGCGCCAGGCAGGGCCTGTTCGCCCCGTACAAGGTGGCCGGTTTCGCCGACATTCCCACCACCCAGAAGGACGCGCAGGCCCGCTGGTACAACGACTACGGCGGTTACGTCTCCATCGGCTGCGACGCCAAGCGCGTCAAGCACTGCCCCACCAGCTTCAAGGACCTGCTCAAGCCCGAGTACAAGGGCAAGGTCGCCCTCGACGGCAACCCCACCCAGGCCGGTGCCGCCTTCGCCGCCGTGTACGCCGCGGCGCTCGCCAACGGCGGCTCCTTCGACAACATTCAGCCCGGCATCGACTTCTTCGCCAAGCTGAAGAAGAACGGCAACTACACGCCCGTCGAGGCCCACCCGGCCACCATCGAGAAGGGCGAGACCCCGATCACCATCGACTGGGACTACCTCAACGCCGGCTACGCCGACGAGTTCAACTCCAAGGGCCTGGACTGGACGGTCGCCGACCCCACCGACGGCAAGTTCTCCCAGTACTACTCCCAGGCCATCAACAAGGACGCGCCGCACCCGGCCGCCGCCCGCCTCTGGGAGGAGTACCTGTACAGCGCCGAGGGCCAGAACCTGTGGCTCAAGGGGTACGCCCGCCCGGCCCGGATGGCCGCGATGGACAAGGACGGCACCATCGACAAGGCCGCCGCCGCCAAGCTGCCCAAGGTCACCGGCACGCCCACCTTCCCGACCGAAGCCCAGCAGGACAAGGCCAAGAAGGCCGTCACGCAGGGCTGGGGGAAGGCCGTCTCCGGATGACCACCGCTCTCACGCGGGCCGACGTGGCGACCGCCGCCCCCACCCGGCGGCGGCGCCGCGTCCCCGGCTGGCTCGCCGTCGTCCCGCTGCTCCTGTTCACCGCACTCGCCTTCGGCCTGCCCGCCCTGGCCATGCTGAACGGCGCTTTCACCGCGAAGGACCCGGCGTCCGGCGCCACGTCCTACACCACGGCGAACATGACCGCCTCCGTGCAGGGCGCCTACGTCACCGCCCTGCTCGGCAGCGTCAAGCTGTCCGCCCTGGCCGCCGCCCTCGCCACCGTGCTCGGACTCCCGCTCGCCCAGGCCGTCGTCACCTCCCGCTCCGCCGCGCTGCGCGAGGCGGTGCTCACCGCGTCCGGCGTCCTCGCCAACTTCGGCGGCGTCCCGCTCGCCTTCGCGTTCGTCGCCACGCTCGGCAACGCCGGTGTGCTCACCACGCACCTGGGCCTCACCGACGCGGGCTGGGACCTGTACAGCTTCTGGGGGCTGGTCGTCGTCTACCTGTACTTCCTCATCCCGATGATGGTCCTCACCGCCGCCCCGGCCCTCGAGGGCCTGCGCTCCCAGTGGCGCGAGGCCGCGCACAACAACGGCGCCAACACCTTCCAGTTCTGGCGCCACGTGGCCCTGCCCGTGCTCACCCCCACCCTGCTCGGCTCCTTCGTGCTCCTGTTCGGCAGCGCCTTCGCCGCCTACGCCACCGCACGGGCCATGGTCGGCGCCGCCGTGCCGCTGGTCACCCTGCAGATCGCCGACGCCCTCTCCGGCAACGTACTGATCGGGCAGGAGCACGTCGCGCTCGCCCTCAGCCTCGACATGGTCCTCGTCGCGGCCGTGGTCATGGCCGTCTACCTGCCCCTGCAACGACGGAGTGCGCGATGGCTCGCCTGAACCCCTGGCGGTGGGGCGTCCTCGGCCTCGCCGGGCTCTACTTCCTGATCCCGCTCGCCGCCTCCGTGATCTTCACGGTGAACGTGCCGGGGCAGGGCGTGACCTTCGACGCCTACACCGAGATCCTCTCCGCCGACGGCTTCCTGCCCAGCCTGCGGCTCTCCCTCGAACTGGCCGTCGCGACCATCGTGATCGTCCTGCTGCTCATGGTGCCCGCCATGGTCGCGCTCCGCCTGGGCGCGCCTCGGCTGCGGCCCGTGGTGGAGGTCGTGTGCTCGCTGCCGCTGGTCGTGCCGCCCATCGCGTACGTCGCCGGGATCGCCACGGTCCTCAAGTGGGGGCCCGACTACCTTTCCCGCACCCCGCTGTTCATGACCTTCGAGGCCGTGCAGAACCCGAGCTTCCCGTTCGTGCTCGTCCTCGCCTACGTCGTGATGGCGCTGCCGTTCGTGTACCGGGCCCTGGACGCGGGGCTGCGCGCCGTCGACGTGCGCACCCTGGTCGAGGCCGCCCGCAGCTGCGGGGCCGCCTGGCCGCAGGCACTGGTCCGCGTCGTCCTGCCCAACCTGCGCGGGGCGCTGCTCAACGCGTCCTTCCTCACGCTGGCCCTGGTGCTCGGCGAGTTCACCGTCGCCCAGCTCCTCGGCTTTCGGCCGTTCGCCGTCTGGATCTACAGCATCAGCGGCTCCCAGGCCCAGCTGTCCGTCGCCGTGTCCGTGCTCAGCCTGCTCGTCACCTGGGCCCTGCTCCTCGCGCTCGCCGGACTCGGCGGGCGCGGCCGAACCACCGCAACCCGAGGATGAACATGACCGCCACCACACTCGAGCCGGCCACGCGGCAGGAGGCCGCCACCGTCGAATTCCGCGAGCTGCGCCGCCGGTTCGGCACCACCGTCGCCCTCGACGGGCTCGACCTGACCGTGCGGCCGGGGGAGTTCCTCGCCCTGCTCGGCCCCTCCGGCTGCGGCAAGACGACCGCCCTGCGCATGCTCGCCGGGTTCGAACACCCCGACTCCGGCGCGGTCCTCGTCGACGGCGAGGACGTGACCGGTGTCCCCTCCCACCGCCGCGACGCCGGCATGGTCTTCCAGTCGTACAGCCTCTTCCCGCACCTCGACGCGCTCGACAACGTCGCCTTCGGCCTGCGCATGCGCAAGGTCCGTACCGCCGAACGCCGGGCCCGCGCCGCCGAACTGCTCGACCTGGTCGGCCTCGCCGACAAGCGCGAACGCTTCCCGCACCAGCTCTCCGGCGGCCAGCAGCAGCGCGTCGCCCTGGCCCGCGCACTGGCGTTGCGGCCCCGCGTGCTGCTCCTGGACGAGCCGCTCTCCGCGCTCGACGCCAAGGTGCGGCTCAGCCTGCGCGAGGAGATCCGCCGCCTCCAGCAGGAACTGGGCATCACCACCCTGTTCGTCACGCACGACCAGGAAGAGGCGCTCTCCATGGCCGACCGGGTCGCCGTCATGCACGCGGGCCGCCTCGAACAGTGCGCCGCCCCCGCCGAGCTGTACGGACGCCCGGCCACCGCGTTCGTCGCCGAGTTCGTCGGCACCATGAGCCGCGTCCCGGCCCGGATCGAGGACGGCACCGCCCACGTGCTCGGCCGCCGCCTCCCGGTCGACGGACCCGTGCCCGCGAAGGACACCGCCGAGGTCGACGTCCTGGTGCGGCCTGAGGCGGTCGGCGTGGCCGCCGACGCCGACGGGGACGCGCGCGTCATCGCCGCCGCGTTCCTCGGCGCCGCCACCCGCCTCACCGTCCGCCTCGCCGACGGCACCGAAGTGAAGGCCGACCTGTCCACGCACGACGCGGCCGGGATCGGTGCGGGCACGGCCGTGACCGTGACGCTGCCGGACCGTCCGGTGCTGGTCGCCGAGCGCAAGGGCTGATCGGGCGTACGCCCGCCCGCGAGGGCCACGCGCCGCACCACCGAACCAACACGTGGCACCCACGTGGGAAAGAGACAACCTTGAACCGACGCCCCCTCCAGGCCGTCCTGTTCGACATGGACGGCACGCTGGTCGACACCGAGCGGCTGTGGTGGGACGCGGTGGAACGGGTCGCCGGGCGCGACCTGACCGAGGCGGACCGCCCCGACGTGCTCGGCCGCCCCGTCGAGCACACCGCCGCCTGGCTGGCCGAGACCACCGGTGCCCCGGCCGCCGGCCTCGCCGACGCGCTGCACGAGACCTTCGCC
>NZ_JAPHNL010000289.1 GCF_026274175.1 Streptomyces beihaiensis | reverse complement strand
GTCGAGGGCGGGATCGACGCGCGTCGGCGTGACCGGCTCTGCCGTGCGGCTGATCATGCGAGGCCGACTCTAGACCAGTGGCGAAGCGAGCGGAAGCCGCTCGAACAGGGGTCGGCAGGGCGTCGGTCGCCCGCTATCGTCGGTGGCGATGGCGGAGCGCGGGCCAGGTGTGGTCGCGGGTGCGGGATGGGCGCGGCTCGTCGTGCTGACGCTCGCGCTGAGCACGGCGTACGTGGCCTAGGGGCATTGAAATTATGAAAAAATAAAATTGGCCAAAATTATTATTTTTTTGACAGGACCGGACCAGTCCACTTTTTCAAAAAAGGGGGGTGTCTAAATTTTGGTAGTTCTGAAGATCAAAAAATTGTGTTTTCTTGACAGGAACGAACCTGTAAGCTTTCTCACATGTTCGGGGCATTGAAATTATGAAAAAATAAAATTGGCCAAAATTATTATTTTTTTGACAGGACCTGACCAGTC
>NZ_JAPHNL010000288.1 GCF_026274175.1 Streptomyces beihaiensis | reverse complement strand
AAAAAAACCCGGACCCGGGCGCGGGCCCGCGGCGGGACGCTGCGGCATCATGCCGGGGTTCGGACGGTTGCCGCCGCCGGGCCTGGGCCCACCGGGACCGCCGGCACCGGCCTGGGGCCGGGGCATGCTGCCGGGCGTGGGACGGTTGCCGCCCTGCGGACGGGGACCGCCCTGGCCGCCCTGCGGACGCGGGCCACCGGGGGCACCGGCGCCGCCGGGTCGGGGCG
>NZ_JAPHNL010000287.1 GCF_026274175.1 Streptomyces beihaiensis | reverse complement strand
CGTCGCCGCGGCTCTGCTCACCGCGCCCGCGCACGACGCCGCCGCGGCCACGCCGTCCGGCGGCACCCTCGACGCCGGCCGCACGAGCGTCACCTGGCAGAGCCCCACGTACGCCGCCGGCACCGTCGACAGTCCCGACAAATGCCCCGCGCCCGCGGACGATCCGGACGGGAAGGTCTGCGACCGCTTCGACCTGAAGGTGGCGGTGCCGGACGGATACTGGGACGACAACCCGGAGGGCGGCGTGCCGGTCTCCGTCGAGTGGACGAAGCGGCGCAGCGACGACTTCGACCTGTACGTCTACGACGACGCGGGCAAGCAGGTCGCCTCCAGCGCGGGCACGGCGGACCCCGAGGCGACCGTCATCCCGAAGGCGAACGGCACGTACCACGTGGTGGTCGTCCCCTACGACGTGCACGACAACTCCTTCGTCGGCACGGCGTACTTGCCGCGGACGAAGGACGCCGGGAACCTGACCTCGTTCAGCGGAGGCGACGGCAGCTACGAGTTCGCCGCCGGCGGCCTGAAGGCACGGGCCGACTTCCTCAAGGGCGGCCGACTGCGGCTCCAGGCGGATCCGTCGGGCAGGTTCTCCGACCCGGCCGGCTCCCGGATCGTGCGCCGCCGGCCCGCCGTGGACCGGCGCACGTCGTCCTTCGACGCGGGCGCGTACTACGGCATCCGGTCGAAGGACGCGGTGCTGCGGGTGTACAAGAAGCCGCTCCGCTTCGGCCTGTACAAGCCGGACAACCGCACGCGCATCTGGCAGGAGGACAAGCCGCTGCGCTGGTCCACCCACGGCATGCGGCAGAGCCTGGAGCGCGGCGCCGACGAGCAGTTCTTCGGCGGCGGCGAGCAGAACGGCTCCTTCTCGCACCGCGGCCAGACGATCCACGTCGCCAACAACACGAACTGGAACGAGGGCGGATACCCCAACTCCCAGCCGTTCTACCTCTCTTCGGCCGGTTACGGCGTCTACCGCAACACGTTCGCGCCCGGCCTGTACGACTTCGGCCCCTCCGTCCGCACGGGCCAGCAGGAGCGCCGCCTGGACGCGTACTACTTCATCGGTGACGCCAAGCAGGTCATCGGCGACTACACGTCCCTGGTCGGCAAGCCGTTCATGCCGCCGGTCTACGGCCTCGAACCCGGCGACTCCGACTGCTACCTGCACAACGCCAACCAGGGCGAGCGCCACACCCTGGACGCGCTGAAGGTCGCCGACGGGTATGTGAACCACCGGATGCCGCTCGGCTGGATGCTCGTCAACGACGGCTACGGCTGCGGCTACGAGAACCTGAAGCAGACCGCAGACGGACTCCACCAGCGGGGCGCCCAGCTCGGCCTGTGGACCGAGGACGGCATCGACAAGCTCGCCCAGCAGGTCAAGGCGGGCCAGCGCGTCGCCAAGCTCGACGTCGCCTGGGTCGGCGGCGGCTACGGCATGGCCCTGGACGCCTGCGACAAGGCGAAGGCGGGCATCGAGGACAACAGCGACGCGCGCGGATTCGTGTGGCTGCCGGTGTCCTGGGCGGGCGCCCAGCGCTGCGGCGTGCTCTGGTCGGGCGACCAGAAGCTGTCGTGGGACTACATCCGCTGGCAGATCCCGACGTACGCGGGGTCGACGATGTCCGGCATCGCGTACAACACCGGTGACGTGGGCTCGATCTTCGGCCACGATCCCAGGATGTTCGCCCGCGACCTCCAGGCCAAGACGTTCCTTCCCGCCATCATGACGATGGACGGCTGGGCGCGGGACCTCACCACCGGCGAGAAGGCCAACCAGCAGCCGTGGGTGGACGGCGATCCGTACACGTCGATCAACCGCAAGTACCTCCAGCTGCGCGAACGCCTGCTGCCGTACCTGTACACGCTGGCCGCGCAGGCGGCGAGGACCGGTGTCGGCGGGGTCCGGCCGCTGTACCTGGAGTACCCGCACGACCCGAACGCCCTCGGGGCGAACGCCACGTACGAGTACCTGTCAGGGGACGACTTCCTCGTGGCCCCGGTGTACAAGGACTCCGCCACCCGCGACGGCATCTACCTGCCCAAGGGCACGTGGACCGACTACTGGTCCGGGAGGACCTACCACGGTCCGACCACCGTGAACGGCTACCACGCGCCGCTCGACACGCTGCCCCTGTTCGTCAGGTCGGGCGCGATCGTGCCGATGTGGCCCAAGGGCACGACGTCGTGGAAGACGCGCGACAAGGGCGAGCTGGACTGGGACGTGTACGCGGGGCGGCCGGGCCACAGCGCTTACACCCTGTACGAGGACGACGGTGTCACCCGTCAGTTCAGCAAGGGCGCCTCGGCGACGCAGCGCGTCTCGCTCGACACCGGCCGGCGCGGCAGCCTGATCCAGGTCGGTGCGAGCCGGGGCGACTACGAGGGCAAGGTGAGGGCGCGTGCCTACACCCTCACCGTGCACGGCGCCGCGGCGCCGCACCGCGTCACGGTGGACGGCCGTGCCCTGCCCGATTCGGCGTGGTCGTACGACGCGGGCAAGGGAGTGACGACCGTGCGGACCGGGTCCCGGCCGACGGACCGGTCCTTCACGGTGCGGCTGAGCTGAGCCGGGCCGACCGCGTGGGGCGGGTGGCGATGCGACCGCCCGCCCCTTCGGCCGGTTCCGCCGGCCTCAGTCGACCCGCTCCGACTCGTGCCAGCCGGAGTGCAGCGCCCGGTACTCGTCGGCGGTCGCCTTCGGCACGTACGTCCCCGGTCCGAACATCGCCTTGGCGAGCCGGGCGCGGACCCGCTGGGCGGGCGTGAAGCGGCGCGCCACGCCGTTCTCGTCGACCGCGGGCCCCAACTCGTAGGGCCGCGGCTGCTCGTGGGCGGTGAGCCGGTACAACTCGGCGGGGGCGAGCGGTTCGTGCACCTCGATGAACTCGCCGTGCGGCAGCCGCTTGATCGTGCCGGTCTCCCTGCCGTGCAGTGCCTTGGCGTGGTCGCGGCGCTGCAGCCCGACGCAGATCCGCCGCGTGACGGCGAAGGCGAGCGCCGGCACCACGAAGAAGCCGATCCGCACCGACCACGTGATGGCGTTGATCGACAGGTGCAGCCGCGTGGCGACGATGTCGTTGCCGCCGCCGACGAGGAGCACCCCGTACAGGCTCAGCCAGGCCACGCCGAGGCCGGTCCTGGTGGGCCGGTTGCGCGGGCGTTCGGCGATGTGGTGCTCGCGGCGGTCGCCCGTGATCCACGCCTCCGCGAACGGGTACACCGCCATGAACGTCATGACCAGCGGGAACAGCATGAACGGGATGAACACGCCCAGGACCAGAGTGTGCCCCCAGGCGTTGATCTCCCATCCCGGCATCACCCGGATCAGCCCCTCGGAGAAACCCAGATACCAGTCGGGCTGGGCTCCGGTCGTGACGAGGTCGGTTCGGTACGGCCCGAACAGCCACACGGGGTTGATGGTCGCTGCCGCGCCCATCACGGCGAGCACCCCGAACACCAGGAAGAAGAAGCCGCCCGCCTTCGCCATGTAGACCGGCATGAACGGCGAGCCGATGACGTTCTTCTCGGTGCGCCCCGGCCCCGCGAACTGCGTGTGCTTGTGGTGGAAGACCAGAATCAGGTGGAGCACCACCAGGCCCAGCATGATGCCCGGCAACAGCAGGATGTGGACCGGATAGAGCCGGGCGATGAAGTCGTCGCCCGGGAACTCGCCGCCGAACAGGAACATCGACACATAGGTGCCGATGACCGGGATCGACAGGATCGCGCCCTCGGCGAACTTCAGGCCCGTGCCGGACAGCAGATCGTCCGGGAGCGAGTACCCGGTCAGGCCGGTGAGGATGGCGAGCATCAACAGGGTCCACCCGAAGAGCCAGTTGAGTTCGCGCGGCTTGCGGAAGGCGCCCGTGAAGAACACGCGCATCATGTGGCAGACCATGCCCGCGACGAAGACGAGCGCCGCCCAGTGGTGGATCTGCCGGATGAGCAGACCGCCGCGCACATCCATGCTGATGTGCACGGTCGACCGGTAGGCCCCCGAGACCAGGATGCCCTTGAGCGGCGTGTAGGAGCCGTTGTAGACGACCTCGGAGGCGGTCGGCTGGAAGTACAGCGTCAGAAAGACGCCGGTGAGGACGAGGATGACGAAGCTGTACAGGCAGATCTCGCCGAACATGAACGACCAGTGGTCGGGATAGACCTTCCGCAGCTGGGATCTGCCGATCCGGTAGAGGCCGAGCCGGCTGTCCGCCCGGTCGGCGAGCCGCTCCCCGCCGCCGGGTGGTCGCGCCCTTCGCCCACCCTCGTCGCCCCTGCTGCCGCGCTCGCTGTTCCCGCTCATGCGACTCCCCCTCGAAGGCCGGTGAGGCCCTGTCAGGTTAGGGCTCCGCCCGGCCCCGGGGACAGAGGGCGTCAGGCGCGGTCGCCGAACTCCTCGACCGCCGCCGCCACCATGGTCTCCAGACGGTCGTGGTGCGCGCCGCGCCAATACACGCGGCCGCAGTCGGCGCACTGCGCGAAGACGTCGTACGTGGCACGGGTGCCGCCTTCGAGGCGGTCCGCCACGTCCTCCTTGACGGCGTCGGCCAGCAGGCCGTTGCATGCCGTGCAGCGGGTCCACGGGCGCAACCGCGGCGAGAACCGCCCCAGGACGTCACGCAGTTGGTCGTCGGGCCGGTCGCTGTAGACGTAGGCGCCCGCCCACAGTTCACGCCGCCGCAGCAGGCCGCGGTCGCGGCTGAGCAGGACACGGCGTTCGGCCGCGGACCGGGCGGCGAGCGCCGGGTCGCCGATGTCGCTCGCCTCGTAGGCCGCGTCGACGCCGAGCAGGCGCAGCCGCCGGGCGAGCGTGCCGAGATGGACATCGAGCAGGAACCGCAACGGGGCGCCCGGCACCCGCTGGGGGCGCTCGACGGGCCTGACCTCGACGCGTTCGCCCGCGCCCGGCACATGGGCCGCGGGGGCCTGGCGCCCGTCCACCACGAGGGCACCGACCTCGGTGAGCGGAATCCCGAGCGATTCCACGACATGGCCGAGGCTCGACGAACCGTCGGTGACCAGACCATCGGCCGGGTCGCGGCGCCCCGCGGGGACGAACAGGCGGAGCTCGGGAGCTACTTCGACGAAGATCTCGGGACCGTTCATCGGGCCAGAATGCCATGTCCCGCGGACACGGCCGGCGGAGATGACCTGTGCGTTCGTCGTGCCGATCACGGCCCGTGGGAGTACGTTGCCCTATCAGTGACTGCCACGTACGACAGGAAGTGACCATCACACCGATGCGGGAACTCGAAGTGCCCCGCCTGGCGCGTCCCTTGGCGTCCGGCGGTCTGGCCGACTCCGTCTTCACGGCCGCGCTGGAGGAGCCGCGGCGGGTGCAGTTCGAGGAGGCGGTGGCCGGGAGCGCGGCCGGATCCGCACGGCGGCCGGTCACCGCGGCCCGGTTCGCCGCCGATGTCGCGGCCGTGGCGCGCGGGTTCCTCGCCGACGGGATCCGGCCCGGCCACCGGGTCGTCGTGATGTCCCGCACCCGCTACGAGTGGACCCTGGTCGCGTACGCGCTGTGGGCCGTCGGCGCGGTGGTGGTGCCGGTCTATCCGACGTCGTCGGCCGAGCAGGTGCGGTGGATCCTGCGCGGCACCGGGGCCGTGGGCGTGGTGGTGGAGGACGACCACACCGCGATGACGGTGGCGGCCGCGTACGGGGCCCGGACCGATCTGACCCGGCTGTGGCAGCTGGACGCGGGCGGCATCGACACGCTCGTCGAGGCGGGCGCGGCCGTCGAGGAGGTGCACGTCCACCAGCTGCGCGCCGGGGTGCGGCCGCACGACACCGCCGTGATCTGCTACACGTCCGGCACCACCGGGCGCCCCAAGGGCTGTGTCATCACCCATCACAATCTGGCGGCCGAGACGGACAACCTCCTGGCCGGCTGGGGCGAGCTGCTCGCACCACCGGGCGAGCGCCCCTCGCTCCTGGCGTTCCTGCCGCTCGCCCACTGCTACGGCCTGATGGTCGTGGTCAGCGCCGTGCGCGGCGGCGTGACCGTCGCCCATCAGCCGGACCTCTCCCCCGGCGCGCTGCTCCCGGCGCTGGCCGCCTTCCGGCCCACCTTCCTGTTCGCCGTTCCGTACATCTTCGAGCGGATCCTCGGCAGCGCACGCGCGGCCGCTCAGAGCGGCGGCCACAGCGCCCTGTTCGAGCGGGCCGCGCGGACCGCGGTGCGGTACGCGGCGCAGGCTCAGCGGCACGCCGCCGGTCAGGGGCCGGGACCCGGCGCGCGCCTTCGGCTGCGGCACGCCGTGTACGACCGGCTGGTCTACGCGAAGGTGCGCGAGGTGTTCGGCGGGCGCATGCGTAGCGCCGTGTCGGGCGGCTCCCCGCTCTCTCGTGACCTCGGGCTCTTCTTCGCGGGCTGCGGCATCACCGTGTACGACGGGTACGGCCTGACCGAGACGACCGCCGCGGTCACCGCGCAGCCGGTGGGCGCGGTGCGGCACGGCACCGTGGGCCGGCCGCTGCCCGGCAACGCCGTGCGGATCGCCGACGACGGGGAGATCCAGGTCCGCGGCGACGTGGTGTTCGCCGGGTACCTGGACGATCCGCAGGCGAACGCGGCGGCGGTGCGGGACGGCTGGTTCGCCACCGGTGACCTGGGGCGGTTCGACCCGGACGGCTATCTCGTCATCACCGGCCGCAAGAAGGACATCATCATCACCAGCGGCGGCAAGAGCGTCTCGCCGCAGGTCCTCGAGGAGGAGCTGCGCGCGCATCCGTTGATCTCGGGCTGCCTCGTGGTGGGCGACAACCGTCCGTACGTGGCCGCGCTGATCACGCTCGACCCCCAGGCGCTGGCCAGCTGGCAGATACTCAAGGGCCGTCCGACGACCGGGCCCGAGGCGGCACGGGACGACGACGAGCTGCGCGGGCACATCCAGCGCGCCGTCTCGCGGGCCAACTCCCGTGTCTCGCGGGCGGAGTCGATCCGGGCGTTCCGCGTGCTGCCGCGTGAGTTCGCCACGCAGCAGGGTCTGCTGACGCCGTCCCTGAAGGTGCGGCGGTCCGCGGTGCTCCGGACGTACGCGAAGGAGATCGAGGAGCTCTACGCGTCCAGGTAGGGCGCCCGCTCCCCGGGGAGGACGCCCGCGCGTTCAGCCATGTTGATTTCTGTGCACAACAACGCACAACGATTGACACTCTGCCCTCAACTGGTGAGACTCCAAGGGCAGTTCAGCATATTCGCTCAGAACCACCCATCCTCACCGCACCCACTCCCACAGGATGTGTCATGCGACGCCGCACCCGCCGCACCGTACGCAGACTCCTGCCCGCTCTCCTCTCCCTGACGCTTCTCGGCCTCGGCGCGGCCCCGGGTTCGGCCCACCCCCGAACGCGCGCCGGCGGCCACGCCCCGTACGCCGGTTACCTCTTCGCCTACTTCACGGGTGAGGACAAGGCCGACGGCGAGCAGATCCACTACGCCCTCAGCCGGGGCGACGACCCGCTGCACTGGCGCGAGTTGAACGCCGGAAAGCCGGTCCTGACCTCCACGATCGGCGAGAAGGGGCTGCGCGACCCGTTCGTGATGCGCTCCCCGGACGGCAAGCACTTCTACATGATCGCCACCGATCTGCGCATGTACGGGAACAGCAGCGGCAGCTGGGACCACGTCCAGCGGCACGGCAGCAGGTCGATCATGATCTGGGACTCCACGGACCTCGTCCACTGGACCGACCAGCGCCTGGTGGAGGTGGCGCCGGACAACGCGGGCAACGCCTGGGCCCCTGAGGGCTACTGGGACTCCGAGCGCGGCGAGTACGTCGTCTTCTGGGCGTCGAAGCTGTACGCGGCGGACGACCCGGACCACACGGGCAGCACGTACAACAAGATGATGTACGCGACGACGAAGGACTTCCGCACATTCAGCGAGGCGAAGGTGTGGGACGACCCCGGGTACTCGGTGATCGACTCGACCGTCATCAGGAACAACGGCACCTACTACCGCTACACGAAGGACGAGCGGGACCCGTCCTCGTCGTCGCCCTGCTCGAAGTTCATCACGGCCGAGAAGTCCGAGGACCTGACCAGCAACTCCTACGACTTCGTCGCCGACTGCATCGGCAAGGGGGCGATGGACCGCGGCGAGGGGCCGACGGTCTTCAAGTCCAACACCGGGAACAAGTGGTACCTGTTCATCGACGAGTACGGTGAGCGCGGATACGTCCCGTTCGAGACCACCGACCTCGACTCGGGCGAGTGGACCCCGTCGAGCGACTACCAGCTCCCCGCGAGCCCGCGGCACGGCACGGTGATGCCGGTGACGCAGGCCCAGTACGACCGGCTCCTGCGGGCCTACGCGCCCACCGGCAGCTCCCTCATGGACGCCACCGCGCCCGGCCAGAAGGACTACGCGGTGGTCACCGACTCCGCCGCCGAGATCGTGCTGCCGATGCGGCCGGGCGCCGACCTGTCCCACCTCGCGCCGAAGCTGTGGTCGGCCGACGGCGCCCGGATCAGCCCGCCTTCGGGCACCCCGCGCGACTTCCGCACGCCGCGTACGTACCGGGTGAGGTCCGCCGACGGCACCGTACGCACCTGGACGGTGGAGGCGGTGCCGACGCGCAGCCCGGTCCTGCCGGGCCTCAACGCCGACCCGGACATCGAGTACCTGGACGGCCGGTACTGGATCTACCCGACGACGGACGGCTTCCGCGGCTGGAGCGGCACCACGTTCACCGCCTGGTCGTCGAAGGACCTCGCGCACTGGACGCCGCACGGCACCGCGCTCGATCTGGGCCCCGACGTCGGCTGGGCCGACAAGAACGCCTGGGCCCCGGCGGCGACGGAGAAGAACGGCAAGTACTACCTGTACTTCTGCGCCGAGCAGCAGATCGGCGTCGCGGTCGCCGACAACCCGGCGGGCCCGTTCAAGGACGCGCTCGGCACACCGCTGATCGCCAAGGGCCAGTTCTCCGGCCAGATGATCGACCCGGCCGTCTTCACCGACACGGACGGCAGAAAGTACCTGTACTGGGGCAACGGCCACGCGTACGTGGTGCCGCTCGACGACGACATGGTGTCGTTCGACGCCTCGAAGGTGAAGGACATCACCCAACCGGGTTTCCGCGAGGGCTCGTTCGTGGCCAAGCGCAAGGGCACGTACTACTTCATGTGGTCCGAGGACGACACGCGCTCGGTGGACTACCACGTCGCCTACGCCACGGGCCCCTCCCCGGTCGGACCGTGGACCGAGCGCGGCACGATCCTTTCCAAGCGCCCCGAGTACGGCATCCTCGCCACCGGTCACCACTCGGTGGTCCAGGTCCCCGGCACGGACGACTGGTACATCGCCTACCACCGGTTCGCCCTGAACGGTCCTGGCAGGCCGGGCGGCGACGGCACGCACCGCGAGACGACGATCGACCGGCTGCGGTTCGCACCGGACGGCTCGATCGAGCCCGTCGTGCCGACGCTGGAGTCGGTCAGGGCGCGGCCGGCGCCACTGCGTGGAACACGTCAAGCTCCCTGACGAACTCGTCCACGGCGCACCGCGCTTGAGCGGGGCACCCACGCGAGCACACCGGGACGGCCCGGCCGGCAGAAGGTCGCCGGCCGGGCCACCGGGGGCGCCTGGCTCGGGGCCGTCTACTGGAGCGCTTCGCGGATCGCGTAGTACGCGGGCTTGGGCTGCAGATACTCGTCCCACGGCAGCGCCGCGCCCTCGCCCGGGAAGACCGACGGGATCCAGGAGTGCCGGTCCGAGTAGCCCCACAGCGTGATGCCGACGCAGCGCCGCACGGCCAGGCAGGCGCGGGTGATCCGGCCGTACCAGTCGGCCTGCTCCGCCAACTTCGTCGGGTCCGACGGGAGGGTCATGCGGATGTCGAGCTCGGTGAAGGCGACGTCGACGCCGAGATCGGCGAAGCGCTGCAGGTTCTGCTGGACCTCGTCCGGGAAGCCGTACTGGAGCGCCAGGTGTCCTTGGAAGCCGAGTCCGTCGATCGGCACGCCTTGCGCCTTGAGGCGCTGGATCAGCGTGTAGTAGGCGTTCGACTTCGCGCCGATCCCGTCGATGTTGTAGTCGTTGAGGTAGAGCTTGACGTGCGGGTCGGCCTCGTGGGCCCAGCGCAGGGCGTCGGCGATGTAGCCGGGGCCGATGGTGGTGTAGAAGATGTTCTGCCGGTAACTGCCGTCGTCGTTCATGATCTCGTTGGCGACGTCCCAGGCGAAGACCTTGCCCCGGTAGTGGGTCACCACGTTGTGGATGTGGTTTTTGAGCACCGCGCGCAGCTGGTCGGCGGTCCAGGTGCGGGAGGTGAGCCAGTTGGGCAGCTGGTTGTGCCAGAGCAGGGTGTGGCCGCGGACCTTGAGGTGGTGGGCCTCGGCGAAGGCGACTATCTCGTCGCCCTTGGTGTAGTCGAAGACGCCCTGCTGGGGTTCTGTGGCGTCCCACTTCATGCCGTTGCCGGGAGTGGTGGCGCCGAACTCGCTGCCGAGGAGGTCGGCGTAGGCGGTGTCGGACAGTTCGGGGTTGTCGACGGCGGAGCCGAAGTAGCGGCCGTGCTGTTCTGCGAGGTCGTTGAGCGTGGCGGCCTTGTGGCCGTGGTGGCCCGGCCCGTGATGCCCGCCCTGGGCGGCCTGGGCGGCGGGGGCCGCGGCGAGGGCACCGAGCAACAGGGCCGTCGCGGCGGTCAGCGCGGCGGCTCTGGGCCTGCGGGCGCCGACGCCGCGGCGCGGCCGTGCGGGGGGTGTGCGCATGGTACGTCTCCTTGAGTCGGTTGTCCGGAGGTGCGGTGTTACTTGACGCGCGTCTCGCACCTCATCCGGCGTCCGTGACCCACCTCCCGTACCGGCCCGGTCAGGGTCAGCGGCACGGTGTGGCGGACGACGGAGCTGGAGGCGCAGACGCGCAGTTCGAGGGCGCCGGGTTCGACGACGCGGCGGCCGTCGGCGCCGGTGTACGCGGCGAGGTCCGCCGGAAGGACGGCGTGCACCTGCGCCGAGGCGCCGGGCTCCAGCGGGACTCGTACATAGCCGACGAGCCTGGCCTCGGGGCGGGCGACGGTGCCGACGGGGTCGTGGAGGTAGAGCTGGACGACATCGGTGCCGGGCCGGTCGCCGGTGTTGCGGACGGTGAGCCGGATCGTGGTCTCGCCGTCCGTGGCCAGTTCGGGGGCGTCGCAGTGCGGTTCGCTCCAGTCGAACGTGGTGTAGGACAGGCCGTGGCCGAACGGGTGGAGCGGGGTGGGATCCACCGTGCTGGGCTCGCCGCGCAGGCCGAGCGGCGGGACCAGGTACGGGGCGGGCTGGCCGCCGGGGCGGCGCGGCACGGCGACCGGCAGGCGTCCTGAGGGGCCGACCCGCCCCGACAGGACGCCCGCGACGGCGGCGCCACCCTCCTGGCCGGGGAAGAATGCCTGGACGCAGGCGGCCGCCCGGTCGGCCCAGCGGCCGAGGGCGTAGGGCCTTCCGCTGAGCACGACGATGACGGTGGGGGTACCGGAGTCGAGCGTTCGGTCGAGCAACTCTCCTTGCCCGTACGGGAGTCGCAGGTCCTCCGCGTCGCAGCCCTCGCCCGAGGAGCCCCGCCCGAACAGGCCCGAGCGGTCGCCGACGACGGCGAGGCAGATGTCGGCGCCGGCCGGGTCGTCGGTGAAGGCGGTGCCGGGGAACTCGGCGCGCAGCGCCTCGGCGAACGTCGCCACCTCGATGCCGTCGGGCAGTTCGGGGTGGTTGACGCCGACGTGCCGGGGGAAGGTGTAGCAGCCGAGCATGGCGGCCTGTTCGTGGGCGAGGGGCCCGACGACGGCGATACGCCGACCGTCGCCGTCCGCCAGCGGGAGAATCCCCGTGTCGTTGGCGAGCAGCACCACGGACTCCTCGGCGACCTTGCGGGCCAGGTCCCGCATGTGCGGCGGGTTCAGGTCGACGGGGCTGTCGCCGCCACCGGGCACGGGTTCCCAGTCGGGGTCGAGCAGACCCAGTTCGCATTTCTGGGTGAGCACGCGCAGCACGGCCCGGTCGAGCAGGTCCTCGGGGAGGCTCCCGGATGTGGTGAAGCAGCGGGCGGCGGGGAGTTCGACGTCGACTCCCGCGGCGAGGGCGAGCCGGGCCGCGTCGTGTTCGCCGTCGGCCACCTTGTGCGCGGAGTCCAGGAACGGGACACCGAAGTAGTCGGAGACCACGGTTCCAGTGAACTGCCATGTATCGCGCAGGAGTTGAGTGAGGAGGTGGGTGTGGGCGTGGGCGGGCAGGCCGTCGATGTCGTTGTAGGCGGGCATCACGGAGCGGGCGCCGCCGTCGCGCAGCGCCATCTCGAACGGCGGCAGGATCACGTCGGCGAGTTCGCGCGGCCCGAGCGGTGCGGGCGCGTGGTTGCGGGCGCCGCGCGAGGCCGAGTATCCGGCGAAGTGCTTGAGGGTGGCGACGATCCCGGCCGCTTCGAGGCCGCGTACGTACGCGGTGCCGATGGTGGCGACCAGGTACGGGTCCTCGCCGATGGCCTCCTCGGTGCGGCCCCAGCGCGGGTCGCGGACGACGTCGAGGACGGGGGCCAGGCCCTGGTGGACGCCGGCCGCCCGCATCGACGCGCCGATCGACTCCGCCATCTCCGTGATGAGGGCGGGGTCGAAGGTGGCGCCCCAGGCCAGAGGGCTCGGGAAGACGGTGGCCTGCCAGGCGGTGAATCCGGTCAGGCACTCCTCGTGGGCGAGGGCGGGCAGGCCGAACCGGTTGCCGGCCTGGATGCGGCGCTGGAGTTCGGCGAGCCGGGCGGCGCCTTCGGTGGGTTCGACGGGGACCGTGCCGTAGGGGCGGGTGAGGTGGCCGAGGCCGTGCGGCAGCAGGGCGTCGAGGGCGGCGCTGTGTGCGGTGTACCGGTGCTGGCCGGGGGCGACGGCCACGGGCGCGGGGGCGCCTTCGCCCGTGTCGGCGGCGGTGTCGGCGGCGGTACCGGTGTCGCTGCCGAGCCAGACGCCGACGAGCTGCGCGGTCTTCTCCTCGGTGGTCATCCGGGCGAGCAGGTCCGCCGCGCGGCGGTGGGCGGGCAGGCTGGTGTCCTGCCAGGGCGTGGCCGTGGTGTCCTGCCGGGGCGTGGCCATGGAACTCCTCTGGTGCGGGGGTGGGCGGGGAGGTGCGGGTGTGGGGGCCGTTGTCAGCCCTTGGTCGCGCCCAGCGTGATGCCGCCGATCAGCTGGCGCTCGGCGACGGCGTAGAAGGCGAGGGCGGGGGCCATCGACAGGACGAGGTAGGCGAAGATGCGGGCCGTGTCGCTGGAGTACTGGCCCTGGAACTGCTGGACTCCGACCGGGATGGTCCACCAGGTGGGTTCGCTGAAGACGAGCAGCGGGAGCAGGAAGTTGTTCCAGCTGGTCACCACGGCGAGGACGGAGACGGTGCCGAGTGCGGGCCGCGCCATCGGCAGCAGGATGCGCCAGAAGAAGCCGAACGCGGAGCAGCCGTCGAGTGTGGCCGCCTCCTCGATCTCGCCGGGGATCTCCCGGAAGAAGTTGCGCAGGATGACGATGGTCATCGGCAGCCCGAACGCCGCCTGCGGCAGGATGACACCCCACGGGTTGTCGAGCAGGCCGAAGGTGCGCAGGAGCACGAAGAGCGGAAGGATCGCCACGGCGAACGGGAACATCAGCCCGACCGTGAAGAGAGTGAAGAGGAACTCCCGTCCGCGGAAGGCGAACCGGGCGAGGGCGAACGCGGCGAGCGCCGCGGCGCCGACGGTCAGGGCGGTGGTTCCGAGGGCGATCAGGGTGGAGGAGCCGAGCATCCGCCAGAACGCGCTGTCCTCCAGGATGCGAGTGTAGTTCTGCGTCACCCAGGGCGAGGGCAGGCCGAACGCGTTGCCGGAGAGCTGGTCGGTGGACTTGAAACCGGAGATGAGCGCGTAGAGCAGCGGCGTCACCATGACGACGCCGATCACCCACACGGTCACGTACAGCGGGACGGAGCGCAGTCGGCGCCGCCGCCTGACCTGACGCGCCGTCATCGGGATCCGGGGGGCCGTCTGTGTCGTCATCGGGATCCCCGCATGGTGGTGAGGGCGCCTTCGGTGTCGCGGCGCAGCACGAAGCGCTGGTAGAAGAGGGCGAAGACGAAGCTGATGAGGAACATCACGATCGAGATCGCGCTGGCGTACCCCATCTGGTAGCGCTTGAAGCCGAACTGGAACATCGTGACCGCCATGGTCTCGGAGTGGTGGTCGGGGCCGCCCTGCGTCACCACCCACACCAGGTCGAAGAGCTGGATCGCGCCGATCACCGACAGGAAGACGCTCAACCGGATCGTCGGCCCGAGCAGCGGCAGGGTGATGTGCCGAAAGCGCTGCCAGGTACCGGCCCCGTCGATACGGGCGGCTTCCGTGAGTTCGGGCGGTATCCCCTGCAGGCCGGCAAGCAGCAGCATCATGTGGAAACCGAAGTACTTCCAGGTCATGACCAAGAAGAGGGTCGCCATGACGGTGCTCTGGCCGGAGAACCACAGGCCGCCGACGCCGTCGAGTCCGACGGCGCCGAGGACCTTGTCGGCGAGCCCGCTGTCCGGAGCGAAGATCATCGAGAACAGCACGCCGGTGATGACCTCGGACAGGACGTACGGCGCGAAGAACAGCATCCGGTAGACGGCCCGGCCGCGCAGTTTCTGGTTGAGGAGCACGGCCATGGCGAGCGCGAACGGCAGTTGCAGGCCGAGCGAGAGCAGCACCAGGAGCAGCCCGCGCCACAGGTCGCCGAGGAACACCGGGTCCTGGAACAGCCGCGTGAAGTTGTCCACGCCCACGAAGTCCGACGGAGAGCCGAATCCGCCCCACTTGAAGAAGGAGACGTACGCGGCGTACAGGATCGGGACCGCCACGAACACGAGGAAGAGCGCGAGCCCGGGGACGGTGAAGAGGAAGGCGGTCAGCCAGTCGCGGGCCCGTCGGGTCAGGGGCCGCCGGTTCCTGTCCTGGCCGCCCCGCGGCGCCTCGCCCAGGGCGGGGGGCGCGTCCTTGATCTGGGTCGACGTCATGGTCATCTACTGGTTCTTGGCGACCTGGGTGATGGAACGGGCCACCTGCTCGGGGGACTTGGAGCCCGCGATGAGCGCGGCCACCGAGTCGTTGACCTCCTGGCCGACGGCGGGCGGGTATGCCTGGTCGAGGTAGAGCTGGAAGGCGGTGGAGTTGTTCAGGAGGTCGAAGACGGCCTTCAGGTTGGGGTCGGTGAGCGCGTCCTTGGCCTTGGTGTTCACCGGGATCATGCCGCCCTCCTTGACGAGGCGGCTGTCGCTGTCGGGGCCGACGAACCACTTCAGGAAGTCGAGGGCCGCCTTGGGTCCGCCCTTGCGGAGCGCGTAGCCGCCCCCGCCGCCGAAGACGTCGGTGGACTTCCCCTTGCCGCCCTCGACGTTCGGGAAGGGGAAGAAGCCGAGGTCGTGGCCGATACCCTTGCCTTCCGACTTCTGCACGTTGGGGGCCCACTGCCCCATCAGCTCCATGGCCGCCTTGGCGTTGCCCATGGTGGCGGCCTCACCGGTCGGGCCGGGGTAGGCGGCGCCGAGGAAGCCCTTCTGGAACGGCTTCAGGTCGACGAGTTCCTTGAGGTGCTCGCCCGCCTTGACGAAGTCGTCCCCGGTGAAGTCCTTCGCGTCCGCGGCCTTCTGCATGCCGTCGACACCGGCGAGGCGGATCGCCAGATACGCCCAGTAGTACATGCCGGGCCACTTCTCCTTGCCCGCGAGGGCGATCGGGGTGATGCCGGTGGCCTTCAGCTTCCTGACGGTGTCGAGCAGCTCGGACCAGGTCGTCGGCGGCGTGTCGATCCCGGCCTTCTTGAAGAGCGCCTTGTTGTACCAGAAGCCGACGGCTCCGATGTCGACGGGGATGGCGTAGGTCTTTCCGTCGAACTCGTACGCCTTGCGCGAGGCGGGCAGCAGGTCGCCGATCCAGTCCTTGACCTGGTCGGTGAGGTCCTCGGTGAGACCGGCGTCGACCTGCTGCTTGAGGACGCCGCCGCCCCAGGTGTTGTACAGGTCGGGCAGCTTGCCGGTGCCGACGAGGGCCGTCATCTTCGCCTTGAAGGCGTCGTTCTCCAGCGGCACGAGCTTGATCTTGACGTCGGGGTGCGCCTTCTCGTACGCCTTCGCCTGCTCGGGCCACAGGTGCTTGCCCGGCTCGGTGGTCTGGATGTGCCACCACTCGAAGACGGTCCTGCCCTGGCTGTCCGTGCCGCCGCCGGAGTCGGAGTCACCGCAGGACGTGAGCACCGCGGTGCCAAGACCCGCGACGGAGACCACTCCGAGGAACCGGCGGCGGGACAGGGACGAAGGAGTGGTGTGTGGCATGACGCACCTTCCGGAAGAGATCCGAAAACTATCGGGAGACGGCCACGGAAGTTACGGACATGCGGAGGGGGTGTCAACGCCCTTGACAAAAAAGGCCGCTGACACCCCCTGCGGAATGTGGCGTTCTACACCGCGCGCGGCTCTCCCGTACTGGCCCTGACCACGAGTTCCGTCGCCAGTTCGACCCGGGGCGAGGCGGGTGCGACCGACCGCGCCAGATCGATGACCGAACGGGCCGCCAGCTTCCCCATGTCCGCGAGTGGTTGACGCACGGTGGTGAGCGGCGGGGCCGACCACCGCACCTCCGGAAGGTCGTCGAAGCCGACGACGCTCATGTCCTCGGGCACGCGCAGTCCGCGCCTGCGCAGCGCCTCGATCGCGCCGAGCGCCATCTGGTCGCTGGCGGCGAAGACGGCGGTGGGCGGGTCGGCCAGGTCGAGCAGCTGGTTGCAGCCGGTGAACCCGGACTCGTGGTAGAAGTCGCCGGGTACGACCAGGGTCTCGTCCACCGGCACGCCCGCGACGTCGAGCGCGGCCCGGTAGCCGTCGAGCCTGGCCCGCGAGCAGAGCAGCCGGGGCGGGCCCTCGATGAACCCGATCCTGCGGTGGCCGAGGGCCAGCAGGTGCTCGGTGGCCGCCATGCCGCCCGCCCAGTTGGTGGCGCCGACGGTCGGTTCCTGAGAGGCGGGCGATCCGGCCGGGTCGACCACCACCAACGGCACGCCCAGGCGGCGCAGCTCGTCGTGGAGCCCCGGTTCGAGGGCCGACGTCACGAGGATGACGCCGTCCGACGCGCGGGCCCGCAGATTGGTCATCCACTGCCGGGCCGCGCCCGCCCGGCCGTGGATCGCCGAGACGACGGTTCCGAAGCCCGCCTCGTGCGCCACTTCCTCCACGCCCCGGATGATCTCCACGGCCCAGGGGCTGTCCAGGTCGTTGAAGACCAGGTCGAGCAGGGCCGCCCGGTCCGGCGCCCCCTGCCTGCGCCGGTAACCGTGGCGGTGCAGCAGGTCCTCGATACGGGCGCGGGTGGCGGGCGAGACGTCGGAGCGCCCGTTGACGACCCGCGAGACGGTCGGCACGGAGACCCCGGCCTCCCGAGCGATCTCGGTGATCGTCACCTTGGCCGGCCCGTCCGGGCTCCGCGTGGCTGACTTGCGCTGGGCGCCTTCCCGGGCCACGTTCCCCACCTCCGTCGCGTGAGCAGTGTGCGCTGATCTCCGGAAAATCTCCGAGTGTCTTCCGGAAAACCGTAAGGCACGTCGCGGCCGGCGCACCGCCTCAGGGGCCGAACCGTCCGGCCCCTCGAACATAGCGGGCCCCCGCGCGCCGGGCGGCCACTACGCCGCGACGGCGTCAACAACCCTTCGCAGCCAGGCGAGTTGGCGCCGCACATGGGAGGCTTCACCGCCCTCGTGGCCGTTGAACGGGTAGGCGTGGATCTCCCTGTCCGGGTCGTGGCCGGTCAGTTCGCCGTAACGGTGGTAGGCGGCGTAGGCGCCGCTGGGCGGGCAGACGGTGTCGCGCAGGCCGACGCCGAAGTGGGCGGGGCAGCGGGCGCGGCGGGCGAAGGAGATCCCCTCGACGTAGGAGAGCGTGCGCCGGGCGGCGGTCTCGGCGCCGCGGTGCACGGCGAGGTAGGCGGCGATCTCCCCGTACGGGCCCGCGTCGGTCAGGTCGAGGGCGCGCCGGATGCCGCACAGCAGCGGCGCGGTGACCAGCGTCGCCGCGAGGTCCGGCACGAGCCCGGCGACGGCGAGGGCCACTCCCCCGCCCTGGCTGTTGCCGACGGCGGCGACGCGGCGGGCGTCCACTGCGGGCAGCGCGCGCAGCGCGGCGACCGCCCGCACGGCGTCGGTGATCAGCCGCCGGTAGTGGTAGGTGTGCGGGTCGGGCAGGCCGCGTACGGCCGGGCCGGGGCCGCCGGGCGCGGCGGCGTGCGGATCGGGGGTGGCGCCGCCGTCGCCGTACTGGTCGCCCTGGCCGCGGTTGTCCATGAGCAGATGCGCGTACCCGGCGTTGGCCCAGGTCAGGCGGGAGTGCGGGAGGCCGCGGCCGCGGCCGTACCCGGCGAACTCCACGACGGCGGGAAGGGGCTCGTCGGTGTGGGCGGGCCGGGTGTACCAGGCCCTGACCGGGTCCTGGGCGAAGCCGCGGAAGGTGACGTCCCAGCTGTCGACCAGGCTGAGGCCGTTGTCCACGGGTCGGACGTCGAGCAGTGGTTCCGGGTGATCGGCGCCGGCGAGGGTGGCGCGCCAGAAGGTGTCGAAGTCGGCGGGTTCGTCGAGCGGCGGGCGGTGGCGTTCCAGCTGGTCGAGGGGCAGGTCGAAGGCGGGCACGGGCACCTCGTTCTCGTTCGGTGGCGTGGTGGTTGTGCGGCGGCAGGAGCAACTCCCCTCCGCACAAGACCCATTGACAGGCTTCGGGAGCGGCCTTAGGTTGCGGCGACGTTACCGGAAGACTTTCGAAAGTTCTCGGTGTCCGCCTTTCCCTGTCGCATTGAAGAAAGGCCCCGCATGAGATCCACCAAGGCGCCGTCCGGGCGCCGCACCTGGCGCCAGGCTTGGCGGCGCGACTGGCAGTTGTACTCCCTGGCCCTCCTGCCGCTGCTGTTCTTCCTGGTCTTCCGCTATCTGCCGATGCTGGGCAACGTGATCGCGTTCCGCCGCTTCGAGCCGGGCGGTTCGATCTTCGGCAGCGAGTGGGTCGGGTTGCGTTACGTGCGGATGTTCCTGACCGATCCGACGTTCTGGCAGGTCTTCCGGAACACGATGTGGCTCGGCGGGCTGACGCTCGTCTTCTCCTTCCCTGTCCCGATCGTCCTCGCCCTGCTGCTCAACGAGGTGCGCCGCCGCGCCCTCAAGCGATTCGTGCAGTCGGTCTCGTACCTCCCGCATTTCCTGTCGATCGTGATCGTCGCGGGTGTGACGATGCAGATGCTCGCCACGAACGGCCCCGTCAACCACCTGCTCGGATGGTTCGGGCACGCCCCGATCCGGTTCATCCAGGAGCCCGGCTGGTTCCGGGCGATCTACGTCGGGTCGGAGATCTGGCAGACGGCAGGCTGGGGCACGATCCTCTACCTGGCCGCGCTCACCACCATCGACGAGGACCTGTACGAGGCGGCCCGCATCGACGGCGCCGGCCGCTGGCGGCAGACCTGGCACGTGACGCTGCCCGGAATCCGCCCCACCATGGTCACGCTGCTGATTCTCAACGTGGGCACGTTCATGGCGGTGGGCTTCGAGAAGGTCCTGCTGCTGTACAACCCGCTGACGTATCCGACGGCCGACGTGATCTCCACGTACGTGTACCGCACGGGCGTCGAGTCCGGCAGCTTCAGTTACGCGGCCGCCATCGGCCTGTTCGAGGCGGTCATCGGCCTGGTGCTGATCACCTCCGCCAACCAGCTCTCACGTCGCACAGTGGGGACGAGCCTGTGGTGAGTGTGCACCGGCCCTCTCGGGGCTACCGCGTCTTCCAGGGGATCAACGGGGTGCTGCTCACCCTCGTCGTGGTCCTGACCCTCTATCCCTTCCTCAACATCGTCGCCCGCTCGTTCAGTGGCGAGCACCAGATCCGCGCCGGCCAGGTGACGTTGTGGCCCAAGGGATTCAACCTCACCACATACAAGGTCGTCTTCCACGACTCGATGTTCTGGCGGAACTACGGCAACACCGTCCTGTACACCGTGGTGTCGACCGTGATCGCCATGTTCCTCACCACCTGCTACGCCTACGTCCTGTCGAAGAAGCACCTCAGAGGCCGCACGGCCCTGGTCGGTGTCGCCGTGTTCACCATGTTCTTCACCGGCGGTCTGATCCCGAACTACGTCCTGGTCACACACCTCGGCCTGAAGAACAGTGTCTGGGCCATCGCGCTGCCCAACGCCATCAGCGTCTTCAACCTGCTGGTGATGAAGGCGTTCTTCGAGAGCCTGCCGACGGAGCTCGAGGAGGCGGCGCAGATCGACGGCCTGAGCACGTACGGCACGCTGCTGAAGGTGGTCCTGCCACTGTCGAAGGCGGTCGTGGCGACGATGGCGCTGTTCTACTCGGTGTCGTTCTGGAACTCCTGGTTCAGCGCCTTCCTCTACATGGACCGCGCGGAACTGATGCCGGTCACCGTCTATCTGCGCAACATCATCCTGGGCGCGACGGGCGGCTCCAACGCGGGTGCCGCACAGGCGCAGCTCACCCAGGTCGGGGCGAACATCCAGGCCGTGACGATCGTGCTCACCGCGCTGCCGATCCTGTGCGTGTACCCCTTCGTCCAGCGCTACTTCGTCTCCGGCGTCATGCTCGGCGCGGTCAAGGGCTGACCCGACGGCCCCAGCGGCCCGACCGGCCTGCCCGTCTCTCACGCGCACCCACACCCACCACACCCACAGGGGACCTCCATGAAGAACACGGGCGATCTGTCGCGGCGGCAGATCCTGGCCGCCGCCGGATTCGTCGGCCTCGCCACGCTCGCCGGTTGCGGCGGCTCGGGCGACGACGGCTCGGACGGCAAGGACCTGTCGAAGAAACGGACCGGCGCGATGAAGACGTTCGGGGCCGGTGAGCGGTTCACCGCGACCAGGCCCTTGTCCTTCTCGCTGCTCCACAACGACAACCCGGTCTACCCGATGAAGAAGAGCTGGCTGTTCTGGAAGGAGGTCACCAAGCGGACGCGCGTCACGCTCAAGCCCGTCGACGTGCCGCTCGCCGACTACGAGAAGAAGCGCAGCGTGCTCATCGGTTCGGGCGACGCGCCGCTGCTGATCCCCAAGACGTACCACCCGTCCGAGGTCGCGTTCGTGTCGTCGGGCGCGATCCTGCCGGTCAGCGAGTACGTGCACCTGATGCCCAACTACCGGGCGAAGGTGAAGAAGTGGCAACTGGAGCCCGAGCTCGACTCCATCCGCCAGGCCGACGGAAAGTACTACCTGCTGCCGGGTCTGCACGAGAAGGCCAAGTCCGGCTACTCGCTGTCCCTGCGCACCGACGTCCTCGACCGGCTCGGCCTGTCCCTGCCGACCACCTGGGACGAGGTGCACGACGTCCTCAAGGCGATCAAGGCCGAGTACCCGGACAAGTATCCGTGGACCGACCGCTGGAGCACCAACACACCGTTCCCGTGCGGCGCCCTGTTCGGCTACCTGGGCCAGGCGTACGGCGTGAAGGCCGGCTGGTCGTACGACAACATCAGCTTCGACACCAAGAGCGGGAAGTTCGTCTTCACGGCGACACAGGACGCCTACCGGGCGATGGTCGAGTTTCTGCGGCAGATCGTCGCCGAGAAGCTCCTCGATCCGGAGAGCTTCACGCAACAGGACGACCAGGCGGTGCAGAAGCTGCTCGCCGAGAAGTCGTACGCCATCAGCGCCAACCCGCAGGAGCTGGTGCAGAACTACCGCTACAACCTCAACAAGCAGGTCAAGGGCGCGCAGATCGAGATGATCCCGGTGCCGCTCGGCCCGGCGGGCCCGGTGGTGCTGGGCGGGGCCCGTCTGGAGAACGGCGTCATGATCTCCAGCAAGGCGCTCAGGACCGACTCGTTCGTCGCGCTGATGCAGTTCGTCGACTGGCTCTGGTATTCGGACGAGGGCCAGACACTCAGCAAGTGGGGCGTCGAAGGCGTCACGTACACGAAGTCCGGGAACCGGTTCGAGCTCAAGCCCGGCATCAGCCTGATGGGCTCCGACCCGAAGGCCCCCAAGGACCTCCAGAAGGACTACGGCTTCTCCGACGGCGTGTTCTCCTACGGCGGCAGCTGGGCGCTGGTCTCGTCGTCGTTCGGTCCTGACGAACGCAAGTTCCAGAACGCGATGGCACAGCGCAAGCAGCTGCCCATCGACCCCGCGCACCCCCTGCGCTCCGACGAGCAGGAGCGGGCCACGCTCTGGGACACGCCGCTCAAGGACCACGCCATCCAGAACACGCTCAAGTTCGTCCTGGGCAAGCGCCCGATGTCCCAGTGGGGGGATTACGTGTCCGAACTCAGGGCGAAGAACATGCAGCGCCTTGTGGACCTGCACAACGCGGCCTACGAGCGGTTCAAGAAGGAGCACGGATGACCGGCGCGAGCGCCGGAGCGACGGTCCGCGTGCCCCGGCAGGCGGTGGGCCGCCTCGGCGAGGCATGGCGGATGTGCGTGGGCACCGGCCGCTTCGACCTGGCGCTGCGCCGCGACTACCAGGACTCCCTCGCGCTGCTTCAGCGGGAGGTCGGCTTCCGGTACATCCGCGGGCACGGCCTGTTCGACGACCGGCTCGGCGTGTACCGGCCCTACGAGTGGCAGGGAGCGCGGCAGGTGCTGCACGCGTTCTCCTACGTCGACCAGGTGGTGGACGCGTATCTGGAGCACGGCGTTCGCCCGTTCCTCGAACTCGGCTTCATGCCACGCGAACTGGCCTCAGGCGATCAGACGGTGTTCTGGTGGGGCGGGAACGTCACCCCGCCCTCCTCGCACAAGGAGTGGGCGGAGCTGGTGCGGGCCACGCTCACGCACCTGGTGGACCGCTACGGTCTGGACGAGGTGCGTACCTGGCCGATCGAGGTGTGGAACGAGCCGAATCTGGCGGACTTCTGGGCGGGCGCCGACGAGGCGGCCTACCACCACCTCTACGAGGTGACCGCACACGCCGTGAAGGAGGTGGACGCCTCCCTCCAGGTGGGCGGGCCCGCGGTGTCGCCGGGGGCGGACGAATGGATCGGCCGGTTCGCGCAGTTCGTCGAGCGCGGCGGTGTGCCGGTCGACTTCGTGTCCCGGCACGCCTACACCTCGGGGCCCGCGCGGCACGTGCCCTTCGGGTCGCGTCAGACGCTGGCGCCGGCCGAGGGGCTGCTCGCGCAGTTCGCCCAGCCGCGGCAAGCCCTCGCGGGTACGGCGCTGGCCGATCTGCCGGTGCACATCACCGAGTTCAACTCCTCGTACTGCCCCGACAACCTGATCCACGACACGGCGTTCAACGCCGCCTATCTGGCGCCGGTGGTGGCCGGTGGCGGCGCGCACGCCGACTCCTTCTCGTACTGGACGTTCAGTGACGTCTTCGAGGAGGCGGGAGTGCCCACGGCTCTCTTCCACGGCGGATTCGGCCTTCTGACGCACCGCCAGGTCAAGAAGCCGACCTTTCACCTGTACGCGTTCATGGCGCGGATGGGCGACGCGGTGCTCGCGCGCGGCGACGACCACCTGGTCAGCCGGCACGCGGACGGGCGGGTGACCGTGCTGGCCTGGGCGCCCGTCGACGCGAGCGGGGCGACGGCCGGGCCCGAGCGGCACACGGTGCGCCTGTCCGTGCCGATGACCGGCCGCGCCGCCTTCGTCCACCGGTCGAGCGTCGACGAGGAGTACGGCAACGCGTACACGGCCTGGCGTCACATGGGCAGTCCGAGATCGCCCGGCACGCGGCAGCTGGAGGTGCTGCGCGAGGCGGCCGAGCCCGCTCGCCGCCAACTCCGTCTCCCCGTAGCGGAGTCCAGGGTCACGCTGGAACTGCATCTGTCCCGCAATGAAGTGACGTTGGCGGAGATCAGCCCGGTGACGGACGAGGCGCCGTCCTGGTGGGACGGGGCGGAGCTGCTCAGGGACGAAGAAGGCGGCGGCGCATCGGGCGATGAACGATGAGCGCGCCCGCCGCCGAGTTCGGCCAGGGCCCGCTGTCCCGTGCCGCCGCCTTGATCCACACGCTGCTCACCGTGGAGGCGATGCTGCTCGCGACGCTCGGGCCGGGGCTCGTGGGCCTGCTGTTCCTGGGCGCCGACCCGGCCAACCTGCCGCTGGCCGCGGTGTGCCTGGTGCCGGTCGGCCCGGCGCTGTCGGCGGCCGTGTACGCGCTGCACCACCGGGGGCGCGAGCTGTCGGGGCTGCGTCCGGCACGCGCGTACGTGCACGGTTTGCGTCTCAACCACCGTGCGGCTCTCCGGTTCTGGCTTCCGCTGCTTGCCTGGCTGACGGTGATCGCTTTCAGTCTCACGCACTTCGCGGCGACCGGGCTGCCCGGCTGGTGGGCGGCGCTGCTGGCGCTCGTCGGGTTCGGCGCGCTGCTGTGGGGCGCGCACGCGCTGGTTTTGACCAGCCTGTTCGCGTTCCGCGCAGTCGACACGGCCCGCCTGGCCGGCTACTTCCTGCTGCGGTCCGGCCGGGCGACGCTCGGGGCGGCTGCCGTGCTCGTGGTGGTGGGGGCCGCGACGTTGTGGGGTACCGAGGCCCTGACCGCGCTCCTCACACCACCGCTCCTGCTGTCGCTGCTGCACACCGCGCGTCCGCTGATCGCCGAGACAGAGGAGGAGTTCACCGTATGACCGGCGCACCGAGGACGGACCGGATTCCGTACGGCGGCGGCCACCATCCGGAGCAGTGGCCACAGGAGGTGGGGGACGAGGTCCACCGGCTGTTCGCGAAGGCCGGGATCGACACGCTCACGGTCGGCGTGTTCGCGTGGTCGGTGCTCCGACCCAGCCCGAGCCGCGATGACTTCACGGTGCTCGACCGCGTCCTGGACCGTGCCGCCGCCGAGGGCCGACGAGTCGTCCTCGCCACCGCCGCCGCGGCCCTTCCGCCCCGGCCGGCGCGCGCACCCCGAGGCCCACCGCCCGGACTTCGAGGGCCGCCGCCACGGGTACGGTCAGCGGCACAACTTGTGCCCCGGCTCGCCGGTGTACCGGAGCCGTTCCACTGCGCTCGCCGGGCGCATCGCCGAGCGGTACGAGAACCACCCCGCCCTGCCGGCGTGGCACGTCAACAACTCGTAGAAGGGCGACCCGCTGGTGCTCGATCCGCTGGGGGGGTAGCCGTACTGCAGGTGCGCTGAGCACGGCTCGGGTTCAGTGGATGCGTCGCCCGTGCCGATCCGGGACTCCGGACTTGCGCAGGAAGTAGCTGTTGACCTGGTCGCGCCACTCGCGGGCGCAGCGCACCTGCTCCTCGTAGCGCTCCGTCACCCGTGCGTGCCGCGCGGGTGACACCAGGTCCTTGAGCGACGCCCACAGCGCACGCGCCGCTTCGGCCTCCGTGACACCCTCGAAGTGGGTGTCGTAGATGTGCTGGATCACGGTCTTCCCGCTGCGCAGGACATGACCGTAGGGCACGTGGTGGAAGAAGAGCAGCAGCTCGTCAGGGCAGGTGTCGGGTGTCTCGTACGTGTCCGACCAGGGCTTGCCGTACTGGGCGGCGTAGCCAGTGCCGGTGGCCCGGCTGCGGTCGACGCCGACGCCGTCGCGGTCGGCGAAGTGGTAGGTGCCCCAGGGGCTGTACTCGTAGCCGTCGACGCTCGGCCCGTAGTGGTGACCGGGCTGCACCATGAACCCGACGCCGAGCGGCGCGGTGTACTTCTCGTACGTCTCCCAGGACCCGCCGACGACGTGCCGCAGGCCCGCCCTGAGCCGGTCGGGGTCGGCGGTGCGGTTCGGGGTGAAGGTCAGCTCGATCCACTCGTCCAGCAGGGACGCCGGGTCCGCGTCGGGCTGCCAGGCCAGGCGGCCGAAGGCGTACAGGTTGAACTGGGCGAGCGGGTGCCCGGTCCAGAACGGGTCGGCTCCGGCGTTGGACACGGCTACCAGACCACCGCCGCCTCCGCGGCCGCCACCGTCACCCGCCGCCACGCCCGCGACGCCGGGCCCGTCCTCGCCGTGCGGCCGGAACCGGAGCACCTGGGACCACATCGGGGCGAGCGCGCAGACGTGCCACTGCTGGCCGGTGTACTCCTGGGTGGCCTGGAGTTCGACCGCGATCCTGGTGCGGGGCATGGCCCCGATGACCGGTGAGACGGGTTCGCGTGTCTGGAAGTCGATGGGGCCGTGCTTGACCTGGAGGATCGCGTTCGGCCTGAACTCCCCGTCGAGCGGGGCGAAGTGGTCGTGGGCGGCGCGCGCCCGGTCCGTGGTGCGGTCCCGCCAGTCCTGCCGGTGGTCGTAGACGAAGGCACGCCAGTGGACGATGCCGCCGTGCGGGGCGAGGGCGTCGGCGAGCAGGTTCGCGCCGTCGGCGTGGCTGCGGCCGTAGGCGAACGGGCCCGGCTGCCCCTCGGAGTCGGCCTTGACGACGAACCCGCCGAAATCGGGGATGCGCGCGTACACGCGGTCGGCAGTCTCCCGCCACCAGGCGCGCACGTGCGGGTCGAGCGGGTCGGCGGTGGCCTGCCCGCCGAGGAGGACCGGCGCGGCGCAGCTCACGGAGAGGTGGGTGCGGATGCCGTACGGGCGCAGTAGGTCGGCGATGGCGGCGACGTCGTCGAGCCGGTCGGTGAGCAGCCGGGCCTCGGTGGCGTGGACGTTGACGTTGTTCACGGCGAGAGCGTCGATGCCGCAGGAGGCGAGCAGCCGGGCGTAGGCGCGGATGCGGTGGGGTTCGTCGCGGGGGCGTCCGTCGCGCCAGAACAGGGAACCGCCCGCGTAGCCCCGCTCGACCTGGCCCATCACCGGGTGTACGTCGACGTTGTCCCAGTGGTCGAGCATGCGCGGGGTCAGGGCGGGGCGGTGGGTGGCGGCGGGTGCCGGGGTGAAGGCGGCCTCGCCCAGACGGACGACGTGGAAGTAGCCGTGCAGGAGGCCCGCCGGGGCGGCGGCGGAGGCGGTGACCGTGGTGCGGTCGAGGGTCCGGTGGAGGGTGAAGCCCTCGGGGTGCCGAGGGCAGTCCTCGCCGTTCCCGCCGCTCCCGCCGCCTTCGCCGCCTTCGCCGCCTTCGCCGCCCAGGCTGTCGTCGGCCAGACGCAGCAGCAGGTCCGGCCTGTCGCCTGGCCCGACGATCCGGCCGCCGAACCGTTCGCACGCGTAGGCCGCCTCGGCCCTGACCGTGTCGGCGAGCGGCCCCTCGCCGTCGACGCGGACCCGGCGGGAGCCGACCGCGCGCAGCGCCTCGTCGGGCAGCCATGCGGGGTCGATGTCGGGGGCGAGGCCGGGGTCGGCGGGTGTGACGGACATGGTGGTCCCTTCAGCTGGCCGGAGACCTGGCGATTGTCCCGGGCTCGACCCCCTATTCGTCAAGGCTCTTACCAAATTCCGGGCGCGACTCCGCGTGGCGGGACTCCACGGGGTCCGTGAACGCGGTCATGACGCGGCAGTTGCGCCACACCACGAAGAGGACGGAGCCGGGCAGCACCGCGAGACCGAGCAGCGGCGCCTGGTTGACCAGGAGCAGGCCCGCCACCAGCAGGAGGAGGTTGAACAGGGCCGGCAGCCCGTGCCGGACCACGGCGTAGGGCGCGATGAGGAAGATCCGCGCCCCCGCCGGCCCGCTGCGCGCCTCATGCGCGAGGGCGGTCACCCAGGCCAGGGAGGCGACCAGCGCGACGACCCCCGCCATCGGCACAAGGGCCGCACCGGCCGGTGAGTCGTGCAGCGCCACCACGTCCCCGACGGCGGCGATCGCCACCAGCAGGAACGGCGCCGAGACCACCACCGCCCGCCGGAACTGCCGCCGGTAGGCGCGTACGAACACCCCTGCCGGAGCCTGGCCCTCCGGCCCCGCCGCGCCCAGGTAGCCGAACGCGGCGGCGAGGGCCGGTCCGGGCAGCAGCAGGAGCAGCGGGCCGAAGAGCAGTGGCCGGCGCCAGGGTTCGTGGAACCGCAGCAGGGCGGCGAGGAGCGGGAGGTCGGCCACCGCGACGCCCAGGTTCACCACCAGGACGCGGTGGACGTGAGACCAGATCAGTTCCCATGACCCGTACGACACATTGACACTCGCGCGCACGTTCCCCGCCGCACGCCTCGTCGCATGCCCCATCCCAAGCCCTCCCTCAACCCTTGACGCCCGTGGTGGCGATGCCCCGGACGAAATAGCGCTGGCCCAGCAGGAACACCACGAGGACCGGCACGACCGAAAGCACCGAACCGGTCATGATCATCGCGGACTCGGCGTCGTACTCGCCGATGAAGGACCGCAGCCCCAGCTGCACGGTCCACAGGCGGTTGTCCGTCAGGTAGATGAACGGGCCCATGTAGTCGTTCCAGGTGTTCACGAACGTCAGCAGCGCGAGGCTGGCGAGGGCCGGTTTGGACAGCGGCAGGATGATCCGCGCCCAGATGCCGTACTCGGACAGTCCGTCGAGCCGGGCCGCCTCGCTGATCTCGTCCGGGATGGTCAGGTAGAACTGGCGCATCAGGAAGACGCCGAACGCGCCGAACGCCTGCAACAGGATCAGCGAGGCGTACGAGTTCACCAGGCCGAGCTTCTGCATGATGATGTACTGCGGCACCATGTACGCCTGCCAGGGCACCGCGATCGTCGCGATGTACGCGGCGAACAGCAGGTCCCGGCCCCGGAAGCGGACCTTGGCGAAGCCGTACGCGGCGAAGCTGCCGGTGAGCACCTGCAGGAAGGTGATGACGACGCTGAGGAAGAACGAGTTGCCCAGGTAGGCGGCGAACGGGATGCGGGTCCAGATGGTGGTGAAGTTCGACCAGTGGAACGAGCGCGGAATCCACTGGATCGGCACTGTGAAGACTTCCCGGTCGGCCTTCACCGACGAGACCGTCATCCAGATGAACGGAAGCAGCACCGCGAGCGCCACCACGATCAGCAGCGCGTAGAGGGCGACCTGCCCGCCGACCGCCGCCGCGGCCCGGCGTGGCCCGCCTCGGCCGCCCCGCCGTGACGGGCCTGGCGCGGCGGTCGGCGCGGCCGCCTCCCGTGTGCCGTCCTCGGGCAGCACGGTGGTGTTCATCGCTCGCTCCTTCGCTGCGTCCGGAACTGGACCATGGTGATCACCAGGCAGACGGCGAACAGCGCGAGGGACACGGCCGACGAGTAGCCGAAACGTCCCTGGGTGATGCCCTGCCTGAAGATCAACTGGGAGAGGACGAGGGTGGCGCGCCCGGGCCCGCCCTCCGTCATCACCTGCACGAGGTCGAAGACCTTGAAGCTGGCTACGGTGAGCATGACGGTGACGAAGAACATCGTCGGCCTCAGACCCGGCAGAGTGACGTGCCAGAACCGCTGCCAGGGTCCGGCGCCGTCGACGCGCGCGGCCTCGTACAGCTCGGCGGGGATCGTCTGCAGTCCGGCCAGGAACAGCACCATGTAGTAGCCCATGTCCCGCCACACGCTCGCGATGATCAGGCCGGGCATGGCCCAGTTCTGGGAGCTGGTCCAGCCCGGCGGGTGGGCGATGCCGAGGAAGTGCAGGAACTGGTTGACGGGCCCGGCCTCGGGGCTCAGCAGCATGTTCCACACGACGGCCACGGCGACCAGCGAGGTGATGTACGGGAAGAAGAACGCGGTGCGCAGCAGGCGCACGCCGCGCAGCTTCTGGTTGAGCAGGACGGCAAGGCCCAGGGAGACCGCCAGGGTCAGCGGGATGTGTCCGGCCGAGTAGTAGAAGGTGTTCTTCAGGGCGGCCCAGAAGTTGGCGTCGTTCCACAGGCGGCGGAAGTTGTCCAGGCCCGCCCACCGGGGGCTGCTGTAGGAGTCCCAGTGGGCGAAGGAGAGGACGAACACCCCGAACACCGGTATCAGGGTCAGGGCGGCGAATCCCAGGAAGTTGGGCAGGATGAACGACCAGCCGACCAGGTTGGCCCGGCGCCGCCGGCGCTTCGCGGCGGCGCGGTGGGCCGCCGATGCGTCCGGCGGTGCGGAGTCCGGCGGTGCGGAGTCCGGTGACGCGGAGGAAGAGGAGAAGACGCTCACCGGGCTCACTGGACCTCGGTCTTCACGCGGTGGTCCATCTCCTTGATGCCCGCGTCCACGGACTTCTCGCCGCTCATGATGAGCTCGTGCTCCTCCTTGAGGATCTGGTCGATGTCCGACGACTTGTCACTGACCGGCATCTCCAGTTGCACCTTGGACGGCTGCATGGCCTCGCGGGAGAGCTTGTCCTGCGGCATGCCGGGGACCGAGAAGAAGCTGTCCATGACCTTGCCGTCGGTGTAGGCGGGCGTGATGCCGATCTTCGCCACGGTGGCGGCGCCCTCGGGGCCCGAGGCCCAGGTCACGAACTTCTCGGCGGCGTCGGCGTGGCGGGCCTTCTTGTTGACGGCGAAGGCGGTCGGCGAGCCGAAGGTGACCGTCTTGCCGTTCTTGGTGAGCTGCGGGATCGGCGCCATGCCCCACTTGACGTCGTTCGTGCCCTGCTTCTTCTCCGCGAGCAGCGCCGCCGCCCACCAGGTGCCCATGGGGACCATGGCGGCCTTTCCGGTGGTCAACTGCGAGTCGTAGGTGATGTTCTGACTCTTGGCGGTGGAGAAGGGCAGGGTCGCCTTGGCCTTCTGCAGGCCGAGGGCGATCTCGTACTGGTTCTTCATGAACGCGTAGTCGCCGCCGAGCAGGTTCCCGCCGGTCTGCGCGGAGGCGATCGCCTGGACCACCGAGCGCCATGTGTGCAGGTAGGTTCCGTAGACCTTGTCGCTGCCGGATCCCTTGGTGAGTCTCTTGGCGAGCGAGGCGTACTCGGACCAGGTCAGGTGCGACAGGTCCGCGTTGCCGACCAGGTCCTTGTTGTAGAAGAGCACCCAGAAGTCGGAACGGTAGGGCAGCGCGTAGTACTTGCCCTTCAGGTCGAAGTCCTCTAGTCCCGAGTACGACGCCTTGTCGAGCTTGTCGGCCTGCGCGGTCAGCGGCATCAGCTGCCCGCGGGTCGCGTAGCGCGCGTAGTCGGTGACGTTCTTCATGGTGAGCACGTCGGTGGTGTCACCGCCGGCCAGCATCGTGGTCAGCTTCTGCTCGTAGTTGTCGGCGAGGATGTCGACCGGCTGAATCCTGATCTTGGGGTATTCGGCCTCGAAACCGTCGATCAGCGCCTTGAACTCGGGCGTCGTCTTGTAGTTCCACAGCGCGATCCTCACGACCGTCCTGCCGTCGGATCCGCTGGAGCCGCTCGTGCCGCCGGCGTCGCAGCCGGTGGCGGCGACCAGGCTCGCGGCGACGAGCAACGGGGTGAGGGCGGCGAGATTCTTCTTCACCTTCATGGGAGCGGCTCTCCTTCGGGCTACGGAACTGGTGGACGGGAGGTGGAGGACGGGAGTCGGTGGACGAGTTTTCGTGCGAGCGGGTTTTCGTGCGAGGACCGGTTTCGTACGAGGGTGGGGCCGGGGGGGCGCGGACTCCGGTTCAGGCGCTCAGGCCGAGGGCCCAGCTCTCCTCGGTGATCTCGGCCTTGAGGGGGCGGCGGTCGACCCAGCGGGTCAGTTCGTCGAGGATGTGGTCGGTCAGGCGGCCGATCTCGGAGCCGAGCGACCCGGCGATGTGCGGGGTGACCATGACGCGCGCCAGGCGGCGCAACGGTGAGTCAGCGGGCAGCGGTTCGGGGTCGGTGACGTCCAGGATCGCGAAGAGTCGCCCGGCCCGGCACTCGGCGGCCAGCGCGTCGGAGTCGACGAGGGAGCCGCGGGCCGTGTTGATGACGGTGGCGAAGTCCGGCAGGGTGCGCAGCTGTTCGGCGCCGATGAGATGGTGGGTCTCGGCGAGCTCCGGGGCGTGCACGGACAGGACGTCCACGCGAGGCAGCATCTCGCCGAGCTCCACGAGTTCGGCTCCGGCCTCGGCCACCTCGTCCGGGTCCGCGTACGGGTCGGCGACCAGGCACGTCGTGCCGCGCAGCACGCGCAGCATACGGACCACCTGGCGGCCGATGCGGGAGAACCCGACGATCCCGACGGTCCGTTCGACGTTCGACAGGTCCCCGTAGCCGGTGACCGACCCCCAGCCGCCGTACGCGCGTTGCTCGTCGGCGGCGAGGAACGGCGCCTTCTTCCCGGCGAAGATGATCGCCGCGAGGGTGTACTCGGCGACCGGAACGGCGTTGGCGTCCGCGGCGCTCGTCACCGTGATGCCGCGCCGCCACACCTCCCGCCCCACCAGGCCGCGCACGCTGCCCGCGCAGTGCAGCACCGCCTTGAGCCGGGGCGCGGCGGCCAGCCGGTGCGGGGTGAGCCGGGGCGCGCCCCACGAGGTGATCAGCACCTCGGCCTCGCGCAGGCGGCCGCGGGTTCCGGCGCTGTCGAGCTCGTCGGTCCAGCAGGGGTCGTCGAGGGTCACCAGGTCGGCGAGGCGGGCGAGGCGGACACTGTCGAAGTGGGCCTCGAAGCTCGACCTGTTCATCACGACCAGAGCACGGGCCTTGGTCTGCATGGGGTTCTGGTTCCTCTTCCTCGGGGCACGGGCCCCGGAGGGCATGTGCCGTTCGTGTCTCCGGCGAGTTCCAGCCAGGGAACGCTGAGTCAGAGATAGTGGTCCAGCACACAGAATCACCAGGTCTCGAACAGATACGAATCGAAACGATCGCATTCGAACATCCAGCTGGTACGGGTTTCGCCGGGAGGGGTCCGCCATGGCGTCGGAGTCGGCACGGTCATCGGGAAACGACCGGCTGTTCGCGCTGCAACGCCGCGAACGGCTGATGGAACGGCTCCGCACGCGGGGCTCGGTGCGGGTGCGCGAGCTGGCCGGGGAGCTGGCCGTGAGCGAGCTGACCGTACGGCGCGACATCGCCGCCCTGGCCGCGAAGGGCCTGCTCACCCGGGTGCACGGCGGGGCCACCCTGCCGTCGCCGCTCGACCGGGCCCCGGACCGCAGACGGCGTCCCGCCGCCCCGTCCTTCACGATCGGCATGGTCGTCCCCTCCCTCGACTTCTACTGGCCGCAGATCGTCAGCGGCGTACGCAACGCCGCGGCCGCGCACGGCGTCCACGTACAGCTGCGCGGTTCGAGCTACGACCAGGCGGAGGACCGGCGGCAGATCGTCCGGCTCACCGAGTCCGGGCAGGTGCAGGGGCTCCTGCTCGCGCCGAACCTGGAGGGGCCCGGCATGGACGAGATGATCGACTGGATCGGGCGACTGCCGGTCCCGGTCGTCCTCGTGGAGCGGCAGCCTCCGCACTGGACACCCACCCCGCAGCAGCTCGAATGGGTCCGCAGCGACCACGCTCTGGGGGTGGAGACGGCCGTGCGACACCTTCACGCGCAGGGCCACAGCCGCGTCGGGCTCGTCCTGTCGAAGGGCAGCCCCACCTCGGCGCATCTCGCCACGGGCTGGCGCCGGGCGTGTGCCGCGCTCGGACTGCCGGACGGATTCGTGGTCCGCGAGAGCGTCGCCCTGGAGGTGCCGGGGCACCGGCGGATCATCGCGGGGATCCTGGACAGCTGCCGCAGTTCGCGGATCACCGCGCTGATCGTGCACAGCGACCCCGACGCCCTCTCCGTGGTCCAGTACCTCACCGAACAGGGCGTACGCATACCCGACGACATGGCGCTCGTCAGCTACGACGACGAGGTGGCCCACCTCGCCGACCCCGCGATCACCGCCGTCCGCCCGCCCAAGAGCCTGGTGGGCCGGACCGCCGTGGAGATGATGGTGGCGCGGCTCGTCGAGGGCCCCCGCCGCCCCGTGCAGCGGTCCCTGCTCCTGCCCGAACTGAGGATCCGCTCCTCCTCGCTCGCCCCGGGCCGTCACGGTACGTGTGGCATCGAGTACCGTCCTCCCGGCGGCCCGGCAAGCCGCTGAGCAGCACGGAAGCATGCGCGGCGGCACGGGCGCGCACGGAGAGCAGGGGGGACACACCGCCATGTCGTCGACGACGCAGCACCTGGAGGGCCAGCCGGACTGCTGGACCCGCGCCGCCGAACTCGCCGCACAGCACCGGGCGTTGCTGCCGCAGCGCGGCGAGCGGGTGGCCGTCGTCGGGTCGGGCGCCTCGTACGCCATGGCGCAGGCCTACGCGGCGCTGCGCGAGGAACGCGGGCACGGGGAGACCGACGCGTTCTCCGCCTCGGCGTATCTGTACGGGCGCGAGTACGACCGGATCGTGGCGCTCACCCGGACGGGCACCGCCCCGGTGATGCTGCGGCTGCTCGGCAAGGTGCACGGCAGCGTGCCCAGCACGGTGATCACGGCGGCGGCCGACGCCCCGGACATCGCCGACCACACGCTGCGCCTCGACTTCACGGCCGAGCCGCGCGAGACGATCGCCACGCGCTTTCCCACGACCGTGCTCGCGTTGCTGCGCGCCCACCTGGGCGAGCGGCTCGACGACGCCACCGACGACGCGCAGGAGGCGATCGACGAGGCGCTGGAACCGGCGCTGCTCGGTGCGCGCCGCTTCACGTTCCTCGGCTCCGGGTGGACGTACGGCATAGCCGAGGCCGCGGCGCAGCTGATGCGCGACAACGCCGACCTGTGGGCGCAGGCATACCAGGGCCCCGAGTACCGGCCCGGCCGCGACCGGGCGCCGGGGCCCCAGGCACCGGACGAGCAGGTCACGTGGGTCTTCGGCGAGGTTCCCGCGCGGCTCGCGGAGGCGGTGCGGGAGGGCGGCGGCACGCTCGTCGCCTCGGCGCGCGACCCGCTCGCCGACCTCGTCCGGGTCCAGCGCCTGGCCCTGGCGGCGGCCCGCCGGGAACTGGCGCTCTGACCCGGGCCCGGCGCGGCCGCGGGTGTGGGCTCGCACGAAATCCGTGGCCGGATTGTCGTGGGCGGCCACAATTCGCGGCGCACGGTCGGGTGTCTAGGGTCCCCGCACTGCCAACCAGACGCCGTACCGCCGTACGCCTGCCACCGGGAGTTCACATGGCCGCACCGACCGAGCCCACCACCGCGCCACCACCGTCCCCCGGCTCCGGACTGCGTGCCGGGTTGCGCAACCGGCACATGACCATGATCTCGATCGGCGGTGTCATCGGCGCGGGTCTGTTCGTCGGCTCCGGCGCCGCGATCCACAGCACGGGACCCGCGATCCTCCTGTCGTACGTGCTGATCAGCGTGCTCGTCGTCCTCGTCATGCGGATGCTGGGCGAGATGGCCGTCGCACATCCGGCGAGCGGTTCGTTCTCCGAGTACGCCGACCGTGCGCTCGGCCGCTGGGCCGGGTTCACCATCGGCTGGCTGTACTGGTTCTTCTGGGTCGTCGTGCTCGCCATCGAGTCGACGGCGGGCGGCACCATCCTCAACGGCTGGGTGCCCGCCGTACCGCAGTGGGGCTGGACGCTCCTGGTGATGGTGCTGCTGACCGCCACGAACCTGATATCCGTGGGCAGTTACGGCGAGTTCGAGTTCTGGTTCGCCGGGATCAAGGTGGCGGCGATCGGCGCGTTCCTCGTCATCGGCGTGCTCGCGGTGCTCGGTGTGATCGGCGGCGACCACGCCACCGGGTTCAGCAACCTCACCTCGCACGGCGGCTTCCTGCCCAACGGCGTCGGCGCGCTGCTCGCCGGTGTCGTCACCGTCGCGTTCTCCTTCCCCGGCAGCGAGATCGCCACGCTGGCCGCCGCCGAGTCGGACGAGCCGGCCCGCGCCATCACCAAGGCCGTCAACAGCGTCGTGTGGCGCGTCACGCTCTTCTACATCGGCTCCGTGTTCCTGGTGCTGTGCCTGCTGCCGTGGAACGACAAGGACGTCGCCAAGAGCCCGTACGTCGCCGTGCTCGACCACATCGGCATCCCCGGCGCCGGGCAGATCATGAACGTGATCGTGCTGACGGCGGTCCTGTCCTGCTTCAACTCCGGCCTGTACTCGGCCTCCCGCATGGTGTTCTCGCTGGCGCGGCGCGGCGACGCGCCGAAGGCGCTGGGGCGCACCAGCGGGGCGGGCGTGCCGCGGTCGGCGGTACTCGTGTCGGTGATCGTCGGGTTCATCGGCGTCTTCTTCAACTACACCTCGCCCGACACGGTCTTCCAGTTCCTGCTCAACTCCACCGGCGCCATCGCCCTGTTCATGTGGCTGGTCATCTGTGTCACGCAGCTGCGCATGCGCCGCATCCTCGAGCGGGAGGCGCCCGAGCGGCTCATCGTGAAGATGTGGGCCTTCCCGTACCTGAACTGGGTGGCCATCGCGTTCATCGCGTTCATCGTGGTCTACATGCTGGTCACCGATTCGACGCGGTCGCAGATGGTGCTCTCGCTCGGCGCCGCCGCGGTGATCCTGGTCGCGTCGTTCATCGTGCAGGCCCGCCGCCGCGAGGGAGCGGAGCTCTCGGCCTGACGGCCGCGCGCACGCGGAGACAACGGGGCGGTGTCCACCATCCGGACACCGTCCCGTTTCCGCACGGCACGATCGTGCACAATGACGAACCCTCGGGCTTCCCGCCCGCCTCGGTCCCCACTGTCTCTGCTTCTCCGCTGTCTCTGCTCCCCCTTCTTCGACCGTTCGGCGCCATGACGACCCAACCGGCCCCCGGCCCCACCGCAGACTTCCACCACTCGGGCTCCGTGCTCGCCCGCATCACGCAGGCCGCGGCGCTCGGCCGCATCGCGGTCGAGCTCGTCGTCGGCCCGCTCGACGCGGCCACGCCGCTGACCCGCGTGTCGATCGTCGAGCCGGGGCGCGCACCCGGACGGCTCGACGCGACGCTCGCCCTGATCATCGGGGCGAGCGGAGCCGCCGCCTGCGAGACCGTGACCGCCTCGGCGCGGGCCGGCGCGGTGGCCGTCGCGGTGCGCTGCGGGGAGCGCGGCGCGGGGCGCACGGCGCTG
>NZ_JAPHNL010000286.1 GCF_026274175.1 Streptomyces beihaiensis | reverse complement strand
TCGAGGTGCTGCGGGGGACCGAGCCGGGCCGTGGTGGCGAGATCCAGTTGACGGACGCGCTGCAACAGCTGGCGGCGCGGCATCGGTCAGCGGCTTGCGCCGAGGAAAAGACCGGCGGCCCGGTGCACGGTGTGGTCTTCAAGGGCCGCCGTTACGACACCGGCGACCGCGGCGACTATCTGCGGGCCATCGTCCGCCTCGCCTGCGAACGCGAGGACCTGGGCCCGGAGTTCAGCACCTGGCTGCGCGCATACGTGGCGGAGGAGCTGTAGCCCGGGAGCGCGGGGTCCGAGGAACCCGGCCCGCCTGACCAGCGGGCCGGAAGAGATCGCGGCGGCGAGACCGGCTGCCGCGGCAAAGGGGGACGCGCGTGGAGCGCGACGAGATGGCCGAGTACGACACGGCCTGCCGGTGGTGCGGGGAGGAGGACGAGGTCCTCTGGCACGAGGGCGCGGAAGTCTACTTGTGCGCCGACTGCGCCGCAGAAGCCGAAAGCGAGGACGGCACGCAAGGCCCCGCCGACGCGAAGACGCCACCCACACCCCGGGCGACCGCTCGCCGCTCCTTGTGGCGCCTGGATCCCTCGCGACGGTCAGGCTCCGGACGGAAACGGCCGGGACCCCACGGATGAGTGCGGACGACCGCGCCGTGACGTGGCCGCGGACGGCAGAACATGTCGGCCGGTCACCGGCGAGCTGTGAAGACACCTCTGTTCACCGGGCGGAGGGCGCTTGTTCGTTTTCGTGTGTGCGGGCTGCGGCGCCGAGCTGACCGCCCCGCTGTCCCAGGTCGCGCTGCCGGTCCACGCCCGTCAGGTGTACGGAAACGGGGCCCAGCTCCCCGTACTCATGCGGTCCGGGACGTTTGCCGTGGACCCGGACCCCTGGGGAGGGCCCTGGCGCCGGTGGAGCGACATCGATCCGGGCGAGGCGGAAGCACGCGGCATCTACGCGCCGGTCCACGCCCTGTCCGACGGCACGCCGGGGGCGCGTGTCATCGCGCCCGGTGACGTCCGTGGAACCCGGCTGATTCCTGAGAAGCGAGGCGGCGCCTGTTGCGGCCTCGACGGGGCCGACGGCCCCAACATGGCCTGCGAGACCTGCGACCTCCCCGTGGCGACCAGGATCGACGACTGCTCGCTGTGGCAGGCTGTGCGCCTCAACCCGGACACCGTGCACCGCGTCCCCGTCGACGGCACGCACACGGCGCCCCGCTCCTGGGCCGAGTGGGCGAAGAAGTGCGAGAGAACGCCCCCGTTCGAGCCGATCGCCACGTGGGGAGGGCGGCTGGGACCGAACCACTACTGGTCGTGGAGTCCGCAGTGGGAGGCGGCAGCCGGTCATGCGCTCGCCCACCTGCTGGTCGCCTCCCAAGGCCGGGCGGTGAAGGTCCCGGGCGGCCTCACCGCAGACATGTTCCAGCGTGCGCTCGACGCCCTGCTGCCCGCGGACACCCCGAAGCGGCGCGCCGTCCTGGCCGGACCGGGACGACCCTTGCCCGACGCCGGCGCCGACATCCTCCTCGTCCCGGTCCACCCCGAGACCGGAAGAACCTGGGCCCCCGCCACCCCGGCCACACCGGCACACCTGGTGCCGCTGCCGCTGGGCGTATGGCTGTGGCTGGTCTCCCCTCAGCCGTACCCGCCGACTCCCGCGTCGGGCCGCGTACCCCGTGACGTCCTCCGCGACGACTCGCCCCCGCTGCTCCCCCGCCATCTGTTCCGGGCCGACCGAGGAACGTTCCAACACACCTGGGCAAGGCTGCCTGAGGTGCGCAGCCCGTGGCTGCGCCCGGTCCTGGAACGCCTCACACAGGTCCCCTCAGCCGCCCTCTTCTAGAGCCTGCCGGAGGCCGCACCGCCGTTCCCCGACTCTCCGCCGCCTGCCAGGAGTTCCCGGCCCCGCCCACCACCGGGACACCAGCGAACCGACCGCGGTGCTGATGAGTCCGAAGCCACGCCGCCGCCGTGCACGACCACGAGCCGCCCCCGACGAGCGCCCGCTCAAGCAGCCCATGACCATCCTCCGGTCAGGCTCCCGTACGCCATCCCGGCACCCGGTAGGCTGTACCCGCTCAGCCCCTGGTGGGCGGGGCGAGGTGGGTTGCCCGAGCGGCCTAAGGGAACGGTCTTGAAAACCGTCGTGGCGCGAGTCACCGTGGGTTCAAATCCCACACCCACCGCAGCAGGTCAGAGTATGTGCAGGTCAGAAGAGGCGCCCCGGGAGCGGGGCGCCTCTTCTGTTGGGTGGATGTCTCACCTTGAACCGCGTCTGCCGCGGCGTTGACCAGCGTTTGTGGGCCATGCGTGGACCAGCTTTACGGCAGTCGATGCCCTGCGACGAGTGGTGGCGACACGGCGGCGTATACGTTGCGAGGGGATCGCCACGCCAGAAGACCAGGCCACGGAAATTGGGCTTTCACGCCGGGCGATGGGGCAGCCCGGGCGAGGCGATCGTGCCCACCGCTTTGAGTATGCGTAGGACCGGTGCTGTCTCCATGGCGCGGATCGCCTTCACGGCCCCCAGGCCGTGGGTGAGATAGCGGTACAGGGCTTTGGTGTCCCGGCACAGGGCTTGCGCCACGAGGTTGGTCGGTCCGGTGGTGTGGGCCACGAAGGCGAGCTCGTCGTGGTGGGCAAGGGCTGTGGCTGCCTCGTCCAGGTGCGCCGGTGCGACGGCCATCCACAGGAGGGCCTTGACGTTGCCGCCCAGGAGGGCGGGGTCGATCTCGATGTCGAAGAAGATGGCCCCGCATGCGCGCAGGCGCTCCAGTCGCCGGGTGACCGTTGCCGGTGACCAGCCCGTGCCGACGGCGAGGTCGGCCACCGCGGTCCGTCCGTCCCGCCGCAGTGCGTCCAGCAAGGCGTGGTCGGCAGGGGTGAGTTGTACGTGGCCATCGCACTCCGCGGATGACACGGATGACACGGATGACACGGCGTCGTGCTCGGTGAGCCTCTGTCCGCTTAGTGCTCGTTGCTGGCGGGCGGTCAGTGCGTTGGCGCTCATCCGCCACGGGGTGCGCCATCCCCGGTAGGTGTGAAGCAAGTGGTGCGCGGAGACGGCTGTGAGTCCCATGCTGGGCGGCAGTTCGTGCAGCAGGAGAGAGTGCCCGTGGGCCATGCCCAAGGGGGTTTCCAGTACCGCCACGATCTCGGTGCCGCCTCCCGTGAGGTACACCCAGGACGTGTCCTGGCGGCGAACCAGGGCATGTGCGAGGTTCAGCGCCGTCTCGGAATCGGCCCTCAGACGCAGCAGCCACTGCTCGTGTCCCGTCAGGTGTGGGTCGGGCAGGCCGACGACTCGAAGAGCCGCTTGGTCGCGGAGCCGTTCGTAGCGTCGCGAGACCGTCTGTGGGGACACCGACAGCACAGTGGCCAGCTGGGTGAAGGGGGCGCGTCCGTCGATGTGCAGCGCGTGGATCAAGGCGCGGTCGAGATCATCGAGCATGCGCACACCATCTTTCGCGCGCTCTGCGGAGCAGAGCGGGGCACGGCCGCCGGCGGGGAGGAGTCGTCTCCCCGCTGACGGGAGCGGTGGGGATTCACCGCCACGGGCAACGGAAGTCGGTCAGTCCCTGATAACTGTCTTGCAGCGCATCAGGAACTCGGCAAGGTAGCCGTCGTGCGGCAGCCCGGACTCCATCCAGTACGTCGGGTGATCTCCCACGTACACGTTGGAGATCGAGGGCTCCTCGACGAGTTCGGAGACCAGGCTGTCATCGTGAGTGATCGCCGTGAGGACCAGGCTGTCTCGTAGTGGGACGACACCCGCGTCGCGGCTCCAGGGCGCCACCCACACGCAGGGGAACGGCATCTCCACCGCCGCCTGTGGAGAGTGCGGACTGTCGAGCTGGTGGACCGCGGCGCGAAGTACCGCGCTGCCGTCGCCGAGTTCGCCGAGGACTCCCTCGCCGCCGAGCCAGGGGCGGGTGCCCGATGCCCGGTGAAGCAGATGGGCCTCGAGCGCTTTGGCCGTGGCCAGCGACTGGACGGGGAAAACCGCTGCCGGGTCTTCGGGAGGCAGGCTCGGAACCGCCGCCAGACGTTCGGCGAGCGCGGCGCACAGCGGAGCGGGGTCACCCTCCACGAAGACGGCCGTCGTGTTGACACACCCCGTGCCGCCATGACCGCTGACCGAGTCGACGATCGTGTCGAGGTGGTCCCGCCAGTCCACGTCCCGGGTCAGGAGGACCTTCGACCTGCCGGGGCCCTGCGGCAGCACTGTCGGGTCCGCTGCGTACGCGCGAACCACGTCCTCGCCGCCGTACACGAGCCCGAGATCGGCACCCTGTAGGAGCGCGTCCGCGGTGGTGTGGTCGGTCGGCAGCAGCGCCACGTGGTCATCGCCGAAGCCGGCCGTGCGCAGCGCCGTGATCAGCCGGTGGGGGGTGAACGGCTCGCGCCGGGACGGGCGGACCACGACGCGGTAGCCCAGGGCGAGCGCTTCCGGCCACAGGCTGTGCGGGCCGGGGTGGTTGCCGGCGGCGTGTACGGCGAACACGTCTCCCCGCGGCACCCACACGGCGCGGCCGGTGCGGGTCAGTGGGTCGTTCCATCGGTGCACTGCCCCGGTAGGACGTGCCTGGTCCACGCTGTGGTGGGCCCTGCGCAGCCGTGCGGCGATGGCGGTGACGGTGGCACGGACCACGGAGAGAGGGGTACCGCCGACTCGGCTGACCAGGTGCGTGTAGGCGTCTGGCGTCAGGCCGTTGAGGGTGGCCGTGGCGAAAAGCTCCGCGGCCCGGTTGATCATGCCGATCCGCTCGTCGGGGGCCGGGGTGTCCGCCCCGCGCAGGGCCTTGATCGTCCGGTCGACGAACAAGGAAGGCACAAGGCTGAGTTCTGCTCTCTCCCGGCCTGCGACATCGGTGACCGTCAAGCGGTTGCGGGTCTGGTACGGCCCTCGCGCGCCCAGGGCGTCGAGCTGGACCACATCGGTGCCGGGCGCGGCCATCAGTACACCCCCTCGATCACGGCCTCGTTCTCGAAGGTCTCGACCGGGGTGATGTCGGCCACCGCGTCCCCCGCCTGCCCCGGGAGTGGCTCGATCCGGGTTGCCACGTCACGTTCCAGGTTGCTGGGCAGGAAGAAGGACTTGCTGACGTGATGTACGAGGACACGACCACGCTCCCCGTACCCGACCGGCCGCAGTGTCTGGGGATCGACGACGACGAACGTGACGTACGGGCTGTACGGGTCGAAGACGCAGCCCGCGTCGTCCGGCAGGCCCGGGCGCTCACCGCCGAAGCCGAGGATCATGGTGCTGCCGTAGTTCCCACACAGGACGGTGTCGGGAAAGATGTCCGTCTTGTACAGGTGCCGGGAGTCGGGGTCCAGCTGGGTGCCGCCCCAGCGGATCGCCCGTACCTTCTTGTTGACCAGGTCGACGAGGTCGTCCCGGTGGGCGATGCGTTCGAGCAGCGGGGGTGTGACGGTGAGGACGCCGATGTCCTGCGTGCGCAGGACGAACGCGGCCTGGTCGATGAGGTGTTCGGCGTAGGCGCCTGCGGCGGCGCGGTCTCCGGCGGCGATCAGCTTCTTCACCCAGCGCGGATCGAGGTCGAGGGTGAAGCCGTGCCTTCCGTACGTGGCCGCGGACCGGCGGAAGTACTCGCCGACGATGTGCGGGCCGGTGGGGACGATGCCGAGCCAGTCGGTACCGCGGGGAAAGCCGTGGGCGTCGAGGTTGAGATTGCTCCAGTGAAGCATTCGGTCCAGCCAGTCCCGCAGCAGGACAACGCGCTTGGGGGCGCCTGTGGTGCCACCGCTCTCAAACACCCCCACGATGTCGGGAGACGGCCCGTAACCGCGGGGTATCAGGTCCTGCGCGGGAACATCCCGCAGTTCGGCTGCCACGTTGGGGAAGAGCGTGAGGTCGTCATGGGTCTTGATGTCGGTCAGTGGGTCGAAGGGCAGGTTCTTCGCCCGCTCCAGCCAGAACGGCGATCCTGTCTCGGCACCGAAGTGCCACTGCATCGCGGCTCGGATCAGGTCGTCCGGTTCCGGGCGGACGTCGAGGGGGAGATCCAGGATCTCGGTGGTGGCTCGCGGCATGAGGACTCCCAGCTAGGCAGTGAAGCACGGTGGCAACGTGATTACAGCTCGACGACGACGGACCCGATGTGCCGTCCTTCGATCACCTCCAACAGGGTCCGCGGCGCGTTCTCGATGCCCTTGACGAGCACGTGAGGGAAGGTGATCTCGCCTGCCCTCAGCCAGGTGCCGAAGCGTTCGGTCCACTCGTTCTTGTCGTCGTAGTCGTCGGAGCTGAAGCCGCGCATTTCGATGCGCTTGTGGATGAGCGGCAGGGAGTCCAGCTCCACGGGGGCCGTGGTCCCGGTGCTGTCTGCGGCGAGTTGCCCGGACAGCGCGCCGATCAGTACGAACCGGGCGCCCGGGCGCGCGGCGTCCACCGCGGCCCGCAGCTGTTCGCCGCCGACGTTGTCGAAGTAGACGTCGATGCCGTCGGGCGCGGCCTTCGCCAGTTGGTCACCGAGCGATTCTTCGCCGCGGACCACCACGGCGTCGTAGCCGAGTTCGCTGCGCAACCGCTCGGCCTTCTCGCGCGAACCGGCGCTGGCGATCACCCTCCCCGCACCGAGCTGCCGGGCGATGAGACCGGCCATCGAACCGATGCCGCTGCCTCCGGCGGACACGAACACCGTGTCTCCCGGGCGGAGTTCGACTCCCCGGGTCAGTGCCGCGTAGGCCGTCCATCCCTGCTGCAGATGAGCCACCGGATCCGGCAGGGCCGTGCGGTCGATTCGCGCGCATTCGGCTGACGGCACGAGGGCGTACTCGCGCCAGCCCAGCCAGTGCGAGACCAGGTCCCCCGGTCTGAGACCAACTCCGTCCGGGGCTTCGATGACCTCGCCGATCGCCGCGCCGACCAGGGTGTCGCCGGGGTCGAGCACAGGGAAGGGGGTGTCCTGGGTCGCCCCGGCGATGAGGATGCGCAACGTGGCGAAGACGTGGAAGTACAGATTGCGGACCAGCACCTCGCCTTCGCCGGGCGGCACCACGGGGGTCTCGACGACCTCGAAGTGCTCCAGCGCAGGAAGGCCGGTCGGCTTCGTGAGCAGGCGGACTTCTCTCTGGGCGGCGGGCAGACTGGTCATGCACGCTCCTGAACAGGATGAACGTAAGGGAGTGGTGACCCGGAAGGCCCAGGTGGGCCGGGGAACACCAGCGTGAAGTGGCCTCGCCCGGCCGCTCCAGTCGCGACGGCGTACTGGTGCATTTCTTCCATCGAGAGCCTTCTGATGAAGGAACCTCACGCTGGGTGCGCGGTCTCATGAGCGGCAACACGCGCGGGCGATGGCGCCCGAAGCGAGACACGTGCTCCCTGAACAGCGTGGGAAATCGCCGTCGGGAGCGGTGTCGATGGAAGGAATCATCCATCTGGTGGCTCTGGCTGGAGTACGCCGCTTCCTCACACCCACGCTGAGTCGTGGTCGGCCCTGAAGCCCCACCGTGCGGGTCCGGGCCGGCGTGTCGACAACGGTGGAGAGGAACCCCCGATGACTGCTGAGCGTGTGCTGACGCCGACTCCCACGGCGTACCGATGGCGGTGGCTGGCGCTCACCGCCCTGTTGCTCGGTGAGGCCATGAACCTGCTGGACGCGACCATCGTGCAGGTCGCCGCACCGAAGATCCACGCCGATCTGGGCGGGTCTGTGTCCGACATCCAGTGGTTCACCACGGCCTACACCCTGCCGTTCGCTGTGCTGTTGATCACCGGTGGCCGCCTTGGTGACATCGCGGGTCGCAAGCGGCTCTTCGTGATAGGCGTCACCGGCTTCATGGCCGCCTCCGCCGCCTGCGCCGTGGCGCCCACGGTGGGGCTCCTGATCGCCTTCCGGGTGGTCCAGGGGGCTGCTGCTGCCGTGATCATTCCCCAGACCATCGGCCTGATCAAGACGATGTTCGCCGGTCCCGAGATGTCCAAGGCGCTGGGCAGCATCGGGCCGGTGATGGGCCTGGCCGCCGTGTGCGGGCCGGTGCTCGGCGGTCTGCTCACGCACGCGGATCTGTTCGGCTCCTCGTGGCGCGCGGCGTTCCTGGTGAACGTTCCCGTGTCGCTGGTCGTCCTGGCCATCTCGCCCAGGCTGATGGAGAACCGTGCTCCCAAGCGGCCCACCCTCGATCTGACCGGCACACTGCTGGCCATGGTGGGGATCGGGCTCGTCGTCTACCCGCTGATCGGTGCCGACCTGACCGCACTGCCGGGGTGGAGCTGGGTGGCCATGGCCGCGGGGATGTGCCTCCTGATCGTCTTCGCTGTGCACCAGCGCTCGGTTGCCGCGGCTGGGAGCAGTCCTCTGGTGGAGCCGAGTCTCTTCGCCCACCGTGGATTCCCGGCCGCGCTCGTGACCTCGACGTCCTTCTTCGCCGTCACCAACGGCCTGATGATGGTCATCGTTCTGCAGCTTCAGTTGGGCCTTGGCACCGACGTGTTGAAGGCAGGGCTGACGCTTGCCCCGTGGTCGGTGGGGCTGGCCGTGGCCTCCTGGGTGGCCGGCGCGCACCTGGTCAAGCGCTATGGGCACCGCATGATGTCCCTCGGGCTCGTCGTCCTCCTGGCCGGTGCGCTCGCTGCCATCGCCGTGTATCACGCCGCGGACCCGCACTCGTATCCGACAGCTCTTTTGTTCGCGCTCGGAGTCGTCGGGCTCGGGGTCGGCCTGTTCAGCCCGGCGTTCTTCACCATCGCCCTCAAGCCGCTGCAGCCGCAGGAGATCGGCTCCGCCGCCGGGCTGCTGAACGCGGTCCAGCAGCTGGGTGCCACGCTCGGGGTGGCGATCCTCGGCAGCGTCTACCTCGGCAGTGCCGATGGCGGCGGTGCCTCGTCCGCCCTGCATGCCGTACAGCTCGCGTTCTGGGTCGCCGTGGCTCTGGTCGTGATCAGCTTCGTGACCAGTCGGCTGATGATCGACAAGAATGCTCCGGCCGAACACGTGGGGCACTAGCCGATCCCTTTCCTGCCTGGTGTGGTGTGTGCGGCGGCCTCCGGGCCGCCGCTTCGGCATGTCCGCGGCCGGTGGACGCCACCGCTCAGCCCCGGGAGCGAGTCGGCGCCGAGGGCCTTCTGGTGCGCGCCAGATCCGTGAGGATGGGGCTGGCCGCCTTCAGGTTCTGCAGGACCGGACTGGTTTCGAGGGTGTGGATCGCGTCCAGGGAGCCAAGCCGTCGGGCGAGGTAGCGGTGTAGGTCCGCTGGGTCACGGCACAGGGCCTGGGCCACCAGGTTGGTGGGGCCGGTGGTCGCGGCGACGTAAGCGAGTTCGTCGTGTCCCGCGAGTGTCTTCGCCACGCTTTCGATGTGCGCCGGGCCCACGGACATCCACAGCAACGCTCTGGTGTTGGCGCCGAAGTGACCGGTGTCGACCTCGACGTCGAAGAAGATGGCACCGCCCGCCTGCAGGTCGGCGAGGCGGCGCGCCACCGTGACCGGCGACCATCCGGTGGCCTGGGCCAGCTCGGCATGGGAGGCCCGTCCGTCTTTCTGTAGAGCGGCCAGCAAGTCTGCGTCCGCACCGCTGAGTTGACGCGGTACGGGAACGTATGCGGTATCGGCGGCCTCGTGCTCGCGCAGCACGCGTTGCTGCTCGTCGTCCAATGCGTCCGCGCTGCGGCGCCAGTTCGTCGGGCCGCCGAGGTAGGTGTGCAAGACGCAGTGCGCGGAGACCGCGGTGATGTTGCTGGTGCGCGGAATGTCGTGCAGTAGCAGGGAGTTGCCGGCGGTGGCCTCCGTCGGGGCGTGGATGATCGCGACGATCTCGGTGCCGCCGGAGGTGAGCTTCACCCACGAGGTGTCCTGCCGGCGTACCAGCGCGTAGGCGAGGTCTTGCGCGGAGCTCGCCTGCGCGGTGAGCCGCACCAGCCACTGAGTCTGGCCCGCCCGGTGAGGGTCCGGCAGCCCGACGACCCGTAGTGAAGCTTCGGTGCGCAGTCTGCGGAAGCGCCGGGCGATGGTCTGCGGCGACACGTCGAGGGCGGTGGCGATCTGACTGAAAGGCGCGCGGCCGTCGATGTGCAGCGCGTGAATCAGGGCACGGTCCAGGTCGTCCAGCATGCACACATCCTTCAGTAGAGGCGTGCTCCGTGGAATAAAATGGAAGATAACTTAAAGCACGCTACCATCTCAGTCGCACCGCACCGCAGAATTCCATCAGTGCCGCTCGAGCCTGAGGCACTCCTGTGTATTGGGAATGAGCTATGCGCACGGGACGCGGGGCTGACCACCCGGCTTTGTCTCGCCTTCCGGACGGTATCCCATGAACGCTGCATGAAGTTTAACGTTCGACGAACCGCCCGTGCAGAGGCACTGTTTTTCGGCGAATTGAACCCGCCTTGGGGAGGATTTTTATGGTGCACGTGAAGGCTCCATCCGTCGGGGTCGGTCAGACCGCGCTCTTCACGGCGTGGATGCGGCAACTGGAAAGCGAGAGTCCGGATGCACTGTTCCGGGACCCGCTCGCCGCCGCGATGCTGGCGGCGCTCTCCGAGGACCCGGTCCTGGCCGACGTCGCGGCGGTCATCAAGCAGACGCACAACAGCGCACGCGGCTTCCCCACGTACTTCGCGGTACGCACGAGGTTCTTCGACGACGAGATCCTCGCCGGAGTCCGGGGTGGCATCCGGCAGGTCGTCACGCTCGCTGCTGGTGTGGACGGACGCACCGTTCGGCTGGATCTGCCGACCGGGACCCGCTGGTTCGAGGTCGAGCTGCCGGAGATGACGCAATTCAAACAGGCCCTGATCGAGGGCTCCGGACTGCCGCTCACCTGTGAACGCGTCGGCGTCGCGGCCGATCTGCGACAGGACTGGCAGTCCGCCCTGCGAGCTGCGGGTTTCGACCCTGAGAAGCCGACGGTCTGGCTGGTCGAGGGCTTGCTCATGTACCTGACCGACGCGGCGGGCGAGGCTCTCGTCGCGGGACTCGGCGAGTTGTCCGCCCCGGGCAGTCGGCTCCTGCTCGAGCACCTCAAGGCGGCCATGCTGGAGGAGGAAGGCAGGCCCGTGCGTGAGCGCGTCGAGGAACAGGGGGCCAGCTGGCTCTCCGCCCGGGACGACCTCGAGGAGTGGCTCGGCGCCCACGGCTGGCAGGCCAGGGCGTACGCCGGAGATGACCCGCGTATCGGTCACGGACGCACGGTCGCCCCGCTTCCGGCCTGCTGGCTGGTGACGGCGGCGCTCGCGGCAACAGAGCTCTGAGGGTGTCACTTGCCGGACGTGCAGCGCATCATTGGGAATTTCGCATTCCATTTCTTCCCGAGGTGTATTTCCAGCCATTTCCGAGGTGCTCGACGAGGTGTGATGTCCGGTGCCACCCCGATGGTTGGGCCTGTGTGAATGGTCGTTGCACTCGTTTGATTTATAGTGGCTTCGCTCGCTATTCACTCCTCTGTGATCGACGTCACTCGGCGGAGGGTCTGGTTCCGGCCTCGCCTTGTTCGCCGACTTCCTTTGTTCAGTGACTCGAACAGAGGACTCCCGGAAAGCAGTGCCTTCTTGGCCTGAGGCGTCTTCCGGGAGATCCGGCTCCCACTACTTTCCTCATGGACAGCAGAGGACTCGCATGTCTGACGACATTGCCCACCCGCACGCCCCTCAGCAGTCGCGATTGCGACGCGGACACTGTGTGGTGTTGGGGGCCAGCATCGCCGGCCTCTTCGCCGCACGCGTACTGTCGGACACGTTCGACCGAGTCACGCTGGTCGACCGGGACGAGCTTCTCGAGACGGACGAGAACCGACGCGGCGTCCCGCAGGGGCGACACGCCCACGCGATCCTGCCCGCCGGCACCCGGGGCCTGCAGCAGATGTTTCCCGGCCTGCTCGAGGAGTTGGAGGCGGCAGGAATCCCTGTGGTGCGTGAACCCACCGAGATGCACTTCGCGCCCGGCGGTCACCTGCTGTGCCAGGAGGGCCGCTACGCCGATCCGACGCCCACTTATCAGCCGACCCGGCCTCAACTCGAGCGGCAAATCCGTGCCCGGGTCAAGAAGTTGCCCGGCGTCGAGATCGCCGACCGGTGTGAGGTCGCCGCGCTGCTCAGTGCCCCGGACGGCACACGTGTCACTGGCGTCCGCACGGTGGAGCGCGGCAGCGGGGCGGAGCGTGAGCTGGCCGCCGACCTCGTCGTCGACGCAACCGGGCGGGGCGGACGGGCCACTCGATGGCTCACCGATCTCGGCTATCAACCGCCGACCGAGGACAAGGTCGCCGTCGACATCAAGTACGTCAGCCGCACCCTGCGGCTCGCACCGGGCGCGCTCGGTCGGCGCAAGGTCGTCATCGTGGGGGCCGAACCCGGGCGGCCGACCGGTGCGACGTTCCTCCAGCACGAACAGGACCGCTGGATGCTCACCCTGATCGGCTATGGCGGCCACCACCCGCCGACCGATGCCGTCGGCTTCCTGGAGTTCGCCAAGCCCATCGTGCCGGCCGACGTGTTCGAGGCCCTGTGCGCCGCTGAACCCCTCGACGAACCGGTCGCTCACCGCTATCCGGCGAGCGTGCGCCGACGCTATGAACGGCTGGAGAGATTCCCGGACGGGCTGTTGGTCTTCGGGGACGCTATCTGCAGCTTCAACCCCGTCTACGGCCAAGGCATGTCGGTGGCCGCACTCCAGGCCGCCGCCCTGCGTGAAACCCTCGTCCAGGGAGGAGACCGCCTGCCTCACCGCTTCTTCCGGGCCGCCTCCCGGCGGATCGAGGTGGCTTGGCAGATGGCTGTCAGCAGTGATCTGGCCCTGCCACAAGTCGAGGGAGAACGACCGCTGCCGGTGCGGCTGACCAACTACTTCTTCGACCGACTGATGGCCGCCGCCGAGCACGACCCGGCGCTCACCCAGGAGTTCGTCAAGGTCAGTTCCTTGCTCTCTTCCCCTCTGATCCTGCTCAACCCCGTCACCGTGGGCCGTGTCGTGCTCGGCAACCTCCGCCGTACGTCTCGACCACGCCGATAAATCCGTATCGAATAAGCGCGGCCCGAAAACGTGCCGCGCTGCTGAAAGCTGCCTATTTTCGGCACTCTGAATTCCCGGTGAACCGCGAATCAACGCCCTTGACTCAGGGAATTTTTGCGGCTTAGCGTGCTGGGTATCGAGAATGAAAGGACTGATTCGGATGGCGAATTCCATCGACCGTGCCGAACTCGTCGAGCGGGCCGAAGGTCTTCGGGAACTCCTCTGGGAGGACGCCGTCGAATGCGAGCGTGAACGGCGGGTTTCCGACCGCGTCGTCACCGCCATGACCGAGGCGGGACTGCTGCGCCTTCAGACGCCGCGCCGCCTCGGTGGCTACGAGACGGACATGCGCACCCTGCTCGACGTCTCCACCGCGCTCGGACGGGGCTGCCCCTCCGCCGCCTGGATCGCGGGCGTGTTGAACGCCGGCAACTTCATGGCAGCCCTGTTCCCCGCCGCGGCCGGGGACGAAGTCTGGCAGGACGCCCCGGACGCCGCATGCGCACTGGTCCTGGGGATGCCCTCACCCGCTGTGGAGCCCGTCGACGGCGGCCTGATCGTCAGCGGTGAATGGGCGTACGTCTCCGGCTGCCTGCATGCCCAGTGGGTCAGTGCGTTGATAGCCGTGCCCACCGACGGCGGCCGCCCCGACGTCCGCTTCGCCCTGATGCCGACCGACGAGGTCAGCATCAAGGACACCTGGTACTTCGCCGGAATGCGGGGCACCGGTTCCAACACCGTCGTCGCGGACCGGATCTTCGTACCCGAACACCGCCTGGTGCCCTACCTGCCCATCCTCAACGGCGAGACCGACGGAGTGGTCGACCCTGCCCTGCCGTACCGCAACAGCCTCACCGGCCTGTTCGCCATCGGGCTGATCGGGGCCCTGATCGGCGGCGCCGAGGCCGCCCTCGACTTCGTCCGGTCCAAGGGCCCCACCCGCCCCGTGGCAGGCTCCACCTACCGGGACCAGACGCAGTCCCCGACGTTCCAGCTCGACCTGGCCGAGGCGGCCTCCAAGATCGACACGGCCAAGCTGGTGGCCGGTCGCATCGCGGACACCGTCGACGAGCTCGCCGACGCCGGAATCAATGCCGACCTCACCATTCGTGCCCGTAACCGGCTGGAGTCGGCTCAGGTCGGACGGCTGTGCAGGGAGGCTGTCGACACACTGCTGACCGCGCACGGATCCTCCGCCTTCAACGAGTCCAACCCCCTGCAGCGCATCTGGCGCGACATCAACGTCGGCAGCCGCCACGCCGGCTTCGGGATGGGCATCCCCGAGCAGGTCTACGGCCGCGCGCTCGTGGGCGGTGACCCGCGAGAGATCAGCTTCATCGTCTGACCCGAGGCACCACCTCCATCCCGCCTGACCGCACACAGCAGAGGACACCTATGTCAGAGCCCCGAATACCCACCGACCAGTCCGACCTGCGCGCCCACAACCGGGCCATCGTCGAGCAGTACATGCACACCCGTGGCGAGGACCGGCTCCGTCGCCACCTGCTGTTCACCGAGGACGGCATCGGCGGCCTGTGGACCACGGAGAGCGGCGAGCCCATCGTCATCCGCGGACGCGACCGGCTGGGCGAGCACGCGGTCTGGTCGCTCAAGTGCTTCCCCGACTGGGCCTGGATCAACGTCGAGATCTTCGACACTCAGGACCCCGATCGTTTCTGGGTCGAATGCGACGGCGAGGGAAAGATCCTCTTTCCTGGATATCGCGACGGGTACTACCGTAACCACTTCCTGCACTCGTTCCTGTTCGAGGACGGGAAGATCAAGCAGCAGCGCGAGTTCATGAATCCCTGCCAGCAGTTCCGGGCCCTGGGAATCGATGTACCGCACGTCCAGCGCGAAGGAATCCCCACCTGATCCGGCATTCCGCAGACGCGGCTCAGCCATGATCCGAAACAAATCCTCTCGCTCCACGGGGGCACTGTCGTGGTAAACGTACTGACCGAAATGCAGAGGGCCAAGGCGCTGCAACAGCCCGATTGGCCCGACCGCGCACAAGTCCAGCGAGTGCGGGAGATCCTCAGCTCCCGCCCGCCCCTGGTGCGCGTCGACGACGTACACACCCTGAGGTCGCTGCTGGCCTCCGTCGCCGCGGGCGAGGCGCTCGTGGTTCAGGCCGGAGACTGCGCCGAGGACCCGGAGGAGTGCACGGCCGGGCACGTACGGCGCAAGACCGCCGTGCTCGACCTGCTCGCCACCACCTTGAAGATGCTCACGGGCAAACCCGTACTGCGCGTCGGACGGATCGCCGGCCAGTTCGCCAAGCCCCGGTCGAACGACTTCGAGCAGGTCGGCGACCTGGCGCTGCCCGTCTATCGCGGGCACATGGTCAACGCCCCCGAGCCGGATCCGGAGAGCAGGCGCCCCGACCCACTGCGCATCCTCACCGGGTACATGGCCGCCGGGGACATCGTGGAACACCTCGGCTGGCGCGCTCCCGCACTGCGCACCTGGCCCGGTGTCGAGCCCCTGGTGTGGACGAGCCATGAGGCGCTCCTGCTGGACTACGAAGTCCCGATGATTCGCGAACTGGGCGACTCCACCCGCTGGTTGGGCTCCACGCACTGGCCGTGGATCGGGGAGCGAACCCGCCAGCTGGACGGCGCCCACGTCGACCTTCTGGCCGACGTGGTCAACCCGGTCGCCTGCAAGGTGGGTCCGAGCATGACCTCCGAAGAGATCACGTCGCTGTGCGAGCGCCTCGACCCCTTGCGCGAGCCCGGTCGGCTCACCCTGATCTCCCGCATGGGCGCGGCGGCCGTCGGCGAACGACTGCCGGCCCTCGTGGCCGCCGTCCGCTCCGCGGGCCACCCGGTGATCTGGCTGTGCGACCCGATGCACGGCAACACCATCACCGCTCCCGGCGGCTGGAAGACGCGCCTGCTGACCACCATGGCTCATGAAGTCCAGGCGTTCGGGCACGCGGTCGCGGCGGCCGGCGGGGTGGTCGGCGGCCTCCACCTGGAGACCACGCCGGACGACGTGACGGAGTGCGCCGCAGACGTCTCCGCCCTCGACCGCACCGGCGAACGGCACACAACCTTCTGTGACCCGCGCCTGAACTCCCGGCAGGCCGTCTCCCTCGTCACGGCCTGGGCCGACACCCTCTGACCCACGCCCACCCCGACGCGGCCCCCCTTGGAAAGGACCTCACCCATGGCCGGCCTACCCCTCATCGCGTCGTACCCCCTGCCCACCGCCGACCGTCTTCCCGACAACCTGGCGGCCTGGACCCCGGACCCGGAGCGCGCGGTCCTGCTCCTCCACGACATGCAGCACTACTTCCTGCAGGCGCTGCCCGACCCGCTGCGCGCTGAATTAGTGCACCACGCCGCAGGTTTACGCAAACGAGCCGCATGCCTCGGCGTCCCGGTGGCCTACACCGCACAGCCAGGCCGGATGACCGACGAACAGCGCGGCCTGCTCAAGGACTTCTGGGGTCCGGGCATGCGCACTGACCCGGCCGACCGCGAGGTGATCCCGGAACTCGCTCCCACCGAGGACGACTGGGTGTTCACCAAGTGGCGCTACAGCGCCTTCTTCAAGACTGATCTGCTCGAGCGGATGCGGGCCGCGGACCGCGACCAGCTCGTGCTGTGCGGTGTGTACGCCCATGTGGGCGTCCTCGCCACCGCGGTCGAGGCGTTCACCAACGACATCCAGACCTTCCTTGCCGCCGACGCCCTCGGTGACTTCTCCGAGGCCCACCACCGGCAGGCCCTGGACTATGCGGCTCAGCGCTGCGCCGTGGTCCTGCCGTCCGCGGAGGTGTTCATATGAGTACGTCGCACGGCCAGGACTCCCGAAGCCTCAGCCATGCCCGAACTCCAAGCGACCTGCTGGATCGCGTACTGAACCGTCAAGCGCCCGCGTTCGCCCTGCTGCACCGCCCGGAGAGCGGAGATCCGGACGCCGTCGACGTCCTGGTCGGCGACGTGACGCTACCGAAGACCCTTGCCGACATCCCTCTCACCGACCGGACGGCACCCGACGCCGCGGCAACCGAGCACGACGTCCTGATCGTGGCACCGTATCGGCAGATCACCGAACGCGGCTTCACCGCTCCCGACGACGGTGCGCCCCTCATTGCCCTGTCCGTCGCCGACCAGGACCGCGTCCCGGTGGCCGAACTCATGGCCCGGATCCCCGACGCCCCGACCTCTGTGACGGCCCGAGGCTTCGACATCGACGACGAGCAGTACGCCGAGACCGTTCGCCGCATCGTGACCGATGAGATCGGCACCGGCGAAGGAGCCAACTTCGTCCTCAAGCGGACCCTTCTCGCGGAGATCGATGACTACTCGCTCCGCGACGCGCTGGTCTTCTTCCGCAGGCTGCTGGAGCGGGAACAGGGCGCGTACTGGACCTTCGTCATCCACACCGGTGAGCGCACGCTCGTGGGTGCCACGCCGGAACGGCACATCTCGGTGAGCGACGGCACCGCCGTCATGAACCCGATCAGCGGGACCTACCGCTACCCGCCGACCGGTCCCACTCTCGAAGGCGTCACCGAGTTCCTCGCCGACCGCAAGGAGACCGACGAGCTGTACATGGTGGTCGATGAAGAACTGAAGATGATGGCCAGGGTCTGCGAGGGCGGCGGCCGGGTGCTCGGCCCCCACCTCAAGGAAATGGCCCGGCTCGCCCACACCGAGTACTTCATCGAGGGACGCACCGACCGCGACGTGCGCGCCATCCTGCACGAAACGCTCTTCGCCCCCACCGTCACGGGCAGCCCGTTGGAGAGTGCGGTCCGGATCATCGGCAAGTACGAACCCCAGGGGCGCGGTTACTACAGTGGTGTGGCCGCCCTGATCAGTCGCGACACGGGGACCGGGCGTGACCTTGATTCGGCCATCCTCATCCGTACCGCCGACATCGAAGCCCACGGCCGGGTACGCATCGGGGTCGGTGCCACCCTGGTCCGCCATTCCGACCCGCTCTCGGAGGTCGCCGAGACCCGTGCCAAAGCGTCCGGTCTCCTCGGCGCCCTGGAGAGCGGCCAAGCCAACCGCTACGGCAGCCATCCGGACGTCCGCGCGGCGCTGACTCGGCGCAACAGCGGCATTGCGCACTTCTGGCTCGACGACGATGAGGGGCGAAGGCCGGCAGTGACCGGTCTGGAGGGTATGAGCGCTCTGATCATCGACGCTGAGGACACCTTCACCGCCATGATCGGACTGCAACTGCGCTCTCTGGGCATGCGTGTGACGATCCGGAACTACGACGATCCTTACACCTTCGACGGCCACGACCTCGTGGTGATGGGCCCGGGTCCGGGAGACCCTGAGGCGGCGGATGATCCCAAGATCCGCAGCTTGCGCTCGGCGTTTGAGTGCCTGCTGGCCGGGCAGCGGCCCTTCGTCGCCGTGTGCTTGAGCCACCAGGTACTCAGCCTCAGCCTTGGGCTCGGCTTGGTCCGCCGGGGCGTCCCGAACCAAGGCGTACAGCGTGAGATCGACCTGTTCGGGGGCCGGGAGCGCGTCGGCTTCTACAACACGTTCGCCGCCCGCTGCGACGAGGACAAGCTCGACGTCGACCGGGTGGGGGCGGTCGAGGTGAGCCGCGATCCAGTGACCGGAGAGGTGCATGCCCTGCGCGGGCCGGGCTTCGCCTCCATGCAGTTCCACGCGGAGTCGGTGCTCACCGTCGACGGACCGCGCATCCTGGGCCGCACCATCCAGGAGGTGCTCGGCCGTGCGAGTTGACATCGCCTGGTGGGATCTCGACGGATCACCGCAGACCATCGACACCCTGCGTGAGCTCCTGCGAGACGGAACGGTCGATGAGTGGAGCCACGTACCGGGGCTGCGACTGAAGTTCTGGATGGCGGACCGCGACCGCAACCGATGGGGGGCGGTGATGCTGTGGCAGGCGGAACGCCCTGCCACCCTGCCGCCCAACCGCGCGGCGCAGCTGATCGGCCGACCGCCCACGCACCGCGCCTGCTTCGAGGTCGAGGCCACAGCCGAGGGAGCGCACACGCTGCCTCAACTGAGATGTCTGGGAGCGGTGTTCGCCGAGCAGGAGAGCACAACCGCATCGACACGGGGAGACAGGACTCAGTGCACGAATACATAGTCGTCGACGCCTTCGCCCGCACCCCCCTCGAAGGCAATCCGGTAGCGGTCTTCTTCGACGCCGCCGATCTGACCCCAGAGCTGATGCAGCGCATCGCATGTGAGATGAACCTCTCCGAGGTCACCTTCGTCCTGCCACCCGAGCAGGGCGGAGACGCCCGCATCCGCATCTTCACCCCCGTCAACGAGCTGCCGTTCGCGGGCCACCCGCTCCTCGGCACCGCAGTGGCCCTGGGCCGCACATTCAAGGAGGACCGCCTCCAGCTGGAGACAGCCATGGGCATCATCCCGTTCGAACTGGACGAGGACGACGGTGCATTGGCCGTACGGATGCGGCAGCCCATCCCGGTCTGGGAGCCGTACGAGCACGGTGCGGAACTGCTGGCGGCGCTCGGTGTCGAGGAGTCCATCGCGCCTGTGGAGATCTACCGCAATGGGCCCCGACACGTGTTTGTCGGGCTCCCGAGTATTACCGCGCTGTCCGCACTTCGGCCCGACCACAAGGCACTCGGCCGCTTCCCGGACATGGCTGCCAACTGCTTCGCCGGCAGCGGCACCAGTTGGCGGACCCGGATGTTCTCGCCGGCCTACGGCGTCGTCGAGGACGCGGCAACGGGCTCGGCCGCCGGCCCGCTCGCCATCCACCTGGCACGGCACCAACTGAACGACTTCGGCCGGCACGTGGAGATCCTCCAGGGAGTCGAACTCGGTCGCCCGTCCCTCATGCTCGCCACCGCCCAGGGCACCGGAGAGACGGTTCACTCCGTCGAGGTGGGCGGCCATGGCGTCGTCGCCGCCCGCGGCACCCTCTACGTCTAGCGAGGAACACGTGAACAGCAGCCGATTCGAGAGCCTCACCGGCGACGTCGACCTGGCATTCCCCGAGTACGACGACCCGCCGACCGAGCCAATGGCTCTCGTCCAGCAATGGATCACCGAAGCGACCGCCCGTGAGGTGCGCGAACCGCGCGCTTTGGCGCTGGCGACCGCGGATGACCAGGGCAGGGCTTCCAACCGCATCGTCTCCATCACCGACATCAGCACTCGTGGCCTGGTGTTCGCCAGCCACTCCACCAGCCAGAAGGGCCGGGAGATCGCCTCCACCGGGTGGGCATCCGGCCTCCTCTACTGGCGCGAGACGGGACAACAGCTCATCCTCTCCGGCCCCGTGGCTCAGTTGAGCGACGCCGAATCCGATGCCCTCTGGTCCGGTCGGCCCATTCCCATGCACCCCATGTCCGCGGTCTCCCGGCAGAGCGAACCCCTCAGGGATGCGGCCGACCTGCGTGCCCAGGCGGACCGCCTCGCGGCTCCCGGCATCCCGCTGCCGCGCCCGGCCCGCTTTGTGGGGTACCTGCTCAGCCCCGTCGCTGTCGAGTTCTGGTGCGCCGACTCGGACCGACTGCACCGCAGGCTGCGCTACGACCGCTGCGACCCGGGGTGGCGAACGAGCCGCCTCCAGCCCTGAACCGCCCGCCATTCGGAGGTGATCACCTCATGAAAGACACAGCAGACACAGCAGACACGGCAGGCGCGGCCCTGACCCGTGCCATGTCCCGGGTTCCCGGGCCGGTGACCGTGGCCACGACCATCGACACCACGGGACGACGGTGGGGATTCACCGCGACCTCCTTCAGCTCTCTGTCTCTGAATCCGCCCCTCGTCCTCGTCTGTCTGAACCAGACCGCCAGCACTCACGGGGCGTTCGCGTCCGCCTCCCGCTTCCTGGTCAATGTACTGGCACACGACCAGGAGCAGGTCGCACGCCGCTTCGCCCGGTCGGGCGTCGACCGGTTCGCCGAGGGGGACATGGAGCCGTGCGAGCAGGGGCTGCCCGGGTTGCCAGGCGCCTGCGCCCGGGTGGCCTGCGCCCTGCACGCCGTCCTGGACGGAGGTGATCACAGCATCCTCGTCGGCCGCGTCCTGGACAGCCATGTCGACGACTACCGCACCCCGCTCCTCTACCACGACCGCACCTTCACCCACCCGGCCTCCGCACTGGATCTGCCGGACCCGCTCCTGTCCCTGCACATGGCGGACTGGTGAGGACTGGCATGGAAATCTCCGTGAAGGTCACCGTCGTCTACTACTCCGCCACCGGTCATGTCGCCGACATCGCCCGCGAGATCGCCGTCACCGCAGAGAAGGCCGGTGCCGAGGTCCGGCTGCGCCGCGTCGCGGAACTCGCTCCCCGCGAAGCCGTCGAGTCCCAGGCGGTCTGGGCCGCCAACGCGGCGGCGACGGCCGGCATCCCGCTCGCCGGGGTCGAGGACATCGTGTGGGCAGACGCCGTCCTCATGGGATCCCCGACCCGGTTCGGCAACATCGCCGCCCCGCTCAAACAGTTCCTCGACACGCTCGGCGGCGCCTGGAGGAAGGGCGAACTCGCCGACAAGATCTACAGCGGCTTCACCTCTACCGGAAGCCCGCACGGCGGCAACGAATCCACACTGCTCGCCCTCATGCACTCCTTCCATCATTTCGGCGGCATCGTCGTCGCCCCTGGCTTCACCCATCCCGACAAACTCGTCGATGGCAACCCGTACGGCACCGCCCACCACGACGTCGGCGGCACCGTCCCCGTCGGGGACGTCACCCGGAACGCCGCCCGTGTCCAGGCCGAACGCGTGGTGCGCCTCGCCAGGACCCTGACAGTCACTGCCCTCTGATCGTCCCTCCCCCTCCAAGACCGAGGCGGAGAGCCCCTACATCCCCCGAGGAGCTCTCCGCCCCGACACCGCACGCCCCACCTACGGCGTTTCACCAGACAGCAGCCGCTGCGACCCAGGGAGAGCCATGTCCCGCCGCCTGTTCACCTCGGAGTCCGTGACCGAGGGACATCCCGACAAGATCGCCGACCGGATCAGCGACACCGTCCTCGACGCCCTGCTTAGCCAGGACCCGCACTCACGCGTAGCTGTCGAGACGCTGATCACTACGGGCCAGGTGCACGTCGCCGGGGAGGTGAGCACCACCGCGTACGCAGACATTCCCGGCCTGGTCCGCGACGCCGTCCTCGACATCGGCTACGACGCCTCCCAGAAGGGATTCGACGGACGGTCGTGCGGAGTGTCCGTCTCGATCGGCGCGCAGTCTTCGGACATCGCGCAGGGCGTGGACGGTACCGGCGTAGACCCGCTGAGTGCCCAAGGCGCGGGCGACCAAGGGCTGATGTTCGGCTATGCCTGCGACGAGACTCCCGAACTGATGCCCCTGCCGCTCCAGTTGGCGCACCGGCTCTCGTACCGGCTCTCACAGGTCCGCAAGCAGGGCATCGCCCCCTATCTGCGTCCGGACGGCAAGACGCAGGTCACCATCGAGTACCTGGGCAGCCGCGCGGTCAGGCTGGACACGGTCGTCGTCTCCGCACAGCACGCTGCGGATGTCGCCCTGGACGGCCTCCTTGAGCCGGACATCCGCCGTCACGTCGTCGGACATGTCCTGGACCAACTCGCCGACGACGACATCAAGGTGGACGCCGACGACTACCGCCTCCTTGTCAATCCGACCGGCCGCTTCGAGACCGGCGGCCCGATGGGCGACGCCGGGTTGACCGGCCGAAAAATCATCATCGACACCTACGGCGGAATGGCCCGGCACGGCGGCGGCGCCTTCTCCGGCAAGGACCCCTCCAAGGTGGACCGCAGCGCCGCCTACGCGATGCGCTGGGTCGCCAAGAACGTGGTCGCCGCCGGACTTGCCCGTCGCTGCGAGATCCAGGTCGCTTACGCCATCGGCAAGGCCGAACCGGTCGGCCTTTTCGTCGAGACCTTCGGGACGGCCACCGTCGCCCAGGAGCGCATCGAGTCAGCCGTCCGGGAGGTCTTCGACCTGCGCCCGGCCGCGATCATCCGAGACCTCGACCTGCTCCGCCCGATCTACGCCCAGACATCGGCTTACGGTCACTTCGGCCGTGAGCTGCCCGACTTCACCTGGGAGCGCACCGACCGGGTGCGCGCTCTGCGCGCGGCGGCCGGTGCCTGACATGCGGATCGCCGTCACCGGCTCGATCGCCACCGACCACCTGATGACGTTCCCCGGACGCATAGCCGACCAGCTGCTGGCCGACCGCCTCGACCACGTCTCGCTGTCCTTCCTGGTCGACACCCTGGACATACGCGACGGCGGCGTGGCGGCGAACATCGCCTACGGGCTCGCCCGACTGGGACATCGTCCACTCCTGGTCGGCGCGGCGGGAGCGGACTTCGCACCGTACGGGCAACGCTTGTCCGCACTCGGCGTGGACATCTCCGCAGTCCACATCTCCCGCACCCGTCACACCGCGCGCTTCCTGTGCACAACAGACCCGGACGGCAACCAGATTGCGTCTTTCTACCCAGGGGCGATGACCGAGGCCGCCGGGATCGACGTGGCCGCAGCCGTCCGCCGAGGCGGAGGAGCCGACCTGGTCGTCATCGGTGCCGACGACCCGGAAGCGATGCTCCGCCACACGCGCGGATGCCGCACTGAAGGCATGCGGTTCGCGGCCGACCCCGCCCAGCAGCTGGCCCGGCTGGACAACGCCCAGATCAGAGAACTGGTCGAGGGCGCCGACCACTTGTTCACCAACCAGTACGAACGCGCACTGCTGCTCACGAAGACGGGCTGGACCACCGAGGAAGTTCTTGGCCGCGTCCGCGTCTGGGTCACCACGTTCGGGGCAAAGGGGAGCCGAGTCGAACGCGCCGATGAACCCGCCCTGAGCATCACCGCCGTTCCCACCATCGAGGCGGCCGATCCGACCGGCGTCGGGGACGCCTTCCGCGCCGGATACCTGGCCGCTCTGGCCACCGGTGACGATGCCGCCCGCTGCGCTCAGACAGGCTCGGCACTCGCCGCCCACGCCCTGACCTGCGTAGGAACCCAGACCTACACCACGAACCCGGCCCACTTGAGCGCCCTGACAAACGCCGCGTACGGATCGGCCAACCTGTCAGGAGGGGAGACGTCATGACCGCATCCGCCCTGGTGACCGAGCTTCCCCGCAGGGGCCCGGCCGAACTGATCGGCACGGGCCATCGCTCGTACTCCTTCGAGTTCTTCCCGCCCAAGACGGCCGCAGGACAGCGGACCCTCTGGGAAGCACTGCGCCGCGTCGAGACGCTCAACCCCTCATTCGTCTCCGTGACGTACGGCGCCGGCGGCACCTCCCGCGACCGAACCATCGCCCTCACCCGGCGCGTAGCCGAGGAGACCACGCTGCGTCCGGTGGCCCATCTCACCGCCGTCGGACACTCCGTCACTGAACTGCGCGCGATCATCGGCTCCTACGCCGATGCCGGAATCCGAGACGTCCTCGCCGTGCGCGGCGATCCGCCCGGAGATCCGCAGGGGACCTGGGCCCCACACCCTCACGGCCTGCGGTACGCGGCCGAACTCGTCGAACTCATCCGCCAGTGCGGCACGTTCAGCATCGGAGTCGCCGCCTTCCCGGAACGCCACCCGCGCTCACCCGACTGGGACACCGATGTCCGGCACTTCGTCGCCAAGTGCCGGGTCGGCGCCGACTACGCCATCACCCAGATGTTCTTCCGCGCCGAGGACTACCTGCGACTGCGCGACCGGCTCGCCGCCGCCGGATGTGACACTCCGGTCATCCCGGGCATCATGCCTGCCACGCGCTACGAGCAGATCGCCCGCTTCGCCCGCCTCAGCAACGCGACGTTCCCCGAAGACCTGGCCCTGCGGCTGCGGACCGCGCAGTACGACCCCGGGGAGTCCCACCGCATCGGCGTCGACCACGCCACCGAACTCGCCCAGCGACTGCTCGACGAGGGCGCTCCGGGGCTGCACTACATCACTCTCAACCAGTCGTCCGCCGCCATGGACATCCATCGATCACTGCGCCTGCCCACACCGCCTCGCACCCCGGAAGTGTTCACATGACCACGGACGCCGCACCCGGCACGACCACTCACATGGCCCGCATCCCCGGTTCCAAGAGCCTGACCAACCGCATGCTCCTGCTCGCCGCGTCCGCCAACGGCACGAGCCGGATCTACGCCCCGCTGGTCTGTCAGGACACCCTCACCTTCCGCGACGCGCTGCGGGCGTGCGAAATCCCCGTGCAGGCCAGCCCACGCGACGAGTACTGGGAAGTGACTGGAGCGGGCCAAGGCGCCATCGGCCGCGCGCGCGTGTGGTGCGCAGACGCCGGAACGGCGGCCCGCTTCCTGCCGCCGTACGCAGCCGTCGGCCACGGGAACTTCCTCTTCGACGGCTCCTCCCAACTGCGTGCCCGCCCCCTGGGAGCACTGCTGGAAGCGCTGCGGGCGCTGGGCGCCGACATCGATGTCGGGCCAGGCGCCCGACTTCCCCTGCTGATACGCGCCGAAGGACTGGCCGGCGGAGAGATCTCGGTGGAGTCGTCATCGAGCAGCCAGTACCTCAGCGGCTTGTTGATGGCAGCGCCCTTGATGCGGACAGGGCTGCGGGTCCGTGCCCCCGGCCTGGTCAGCCGCCCTTACACCGACATGACGCTCTCCCTGATGCGGCGTTACGGTGCCGACGCCACCGAGGGGCCGGACGGCAGCATCCGGGTCGAGCCCGGCGTGTACGCGGCCACCGACATGGTCGTCGAACCCGACGCCTCCACCGCCTCCTACGTCTTCGCCGCCGCAGCCGTGACGGGAGGCACCGTCACCGTGCCCGGCCTGGGCACAGACAGTCTCCAAGGTGATCTCCGCTTTGTGGAGATCCTCGCGAAGGCGGGGGCCGAGGTTTCCGTGGACGAGGCCGCGACGACGGTGACCGGAACGGGGCAGCTGCGCGGCGGCTTCGCCGTCGACATGGGCGATGTCTCGGACACGTTCATGACGCTCGCCGCGATCGCCGCGCTGGCCGACGCGCCGATCACGATCCACGGCATCGGACACACGCGTCTGAAGGAGTCCGACCGCCTCGCCGCCGTTGCCGACAACCTGCGGGCCTGCGGCATCGAGACAGCCCACGGCACGGACTGGATCACCGTGCACCCGGGCGCGCCGCACCCTGCGCGAATCGCGTGTCACCACGACCATCGGGTGGCCATGGCCTTCTCGGTACTCGGTATCGCGTCGTCGACCGCATTCGAGCTGGATGACGCCCACTGCGTGGCGAAGACCTTCCCGGGTTTCCACGGTGAGATGCAGAGGCTGTTCTGCCAGTACGAACTGCCGGTTGTCACGAGTGTGTCGATGGAGGGTCCCCGTTGAGCAGGTTGCGCTGGCTGACCGCGGGAGAGTCTCATGGCCCCGCACTCGTGGCGACGTTGGAGGGCTTGCCCGCAGGCGTGCCGATCACCACTCAGGCGGTGGCGGACCACTTGGCCCGGCGTCGGCTCGGCCACGGACGCGGGGCGCGTATGACCTTCGAGCAGGACGAGGTCACCTTCCTCGGCGGCGTCCGACACGGTCGCACCCTCGGCTCCCCGCTGGCGGTGATGGTGCGCAACACCGAGTGGCCGAAGTGGGAGCAGGTGATGGCAGCCGACCCGGTGGCCCCGGAGGCGCTGGCCGGGCTGTCCCGCAACGCACCGCTGACCCGCCCCCGCCCCGGACACGCGGACCTGGCGGGCATGCAGAAGTACGGGTTCGACGAGGCCCGCCCGGTGCTGGAACGGGCCTCCGCACGGGAGACGGCGGCCCGGGTGGCACTGGGAGCCGTGGCCCGCTCGTACCTGAGGGAGACGACCGGAACCGAGATCGTCAGCCATGTCGTCGAACTGGCCGATGTCGGAGCCCGGCACGACCGCCGCCCGGTCCCTACCGATGTGGAACGGCTCGATGCGGACCCGGTGCGCTGCCTCGATCCGGATGCGTCGAAGGCGATGGTCGCGGCGATCGACCAAGCCCACAAGGACGGCGACACGCTCGGAGGCGTCGTTGAGGTGCTCGCCTACGGTCTGCCCGTCGGCCTCGGCTCGCACGTGCATGGGGACCGCAGGCTCGACGCCCGTCTGGCCGCGGCCCTGATGGGCATCCAGGCGTTCAAAGGAGTCGAGATCGGGGACGGATTCAACCTGGCACACGTTCCAGGCTCACAAGCCCACGACGAGATTGTGAGTACGACGGCGGGCATCGCCCGTGCCTCCGGCCGCTCCGGCGGCATCGAAGGCGGCCTGACCACCGGCGAGCCACTGCGCGTTCGCGCCGCGATGAAGCCGATCGCGACAGTGCCGCGCTCCCTGCGGACGGTGGACGTGAGCACCGGCGAGTCGGCCAGAGCCCACCATCAGCGCTCGGACGTGTGCGCGGTGCCGGCGGGCGGGATCGTCGCCGAAGCCATGGTGGCGCTGGTGCTGGCGGACGCGGTGGCGGAGAAGTTCGGCGGTGACAACGTGGTGGAGACCCGCCGCAACGTGCTGTCGTATCTCGACGCCCTGCGCATCCGATGACAGGGCAGCTGACCGTCCTGGTCAGGCCCCATGGGGGTGGGCAAGTCCAGCGTCGGGCGGCTGCTGACCGAGTGGGGCAAGGTGGCTTACCTGCGATCTACCTGGCCATGAGGGCGACAGAGACGGTCAAGCGCATCGGCGTGGATGCGGCCCGTCCACTGCTGACAGGCAACCCGCACATGCGGTGGCGAGAGCTGATGGAGGCCAGGCGGCACTCGTACGAGGAGTCCGCCACCGTCGTCGTCACCGATCACCGCACCGCTGGTGAAGTAGCTGACGCAACCCTCGCCACACTGTCCGACCCGTGATGGATGAAATCACCGCACACGACCCAACAAATGGAATAAATCCGTGAGTTGTCAGCTCCAGCTGGAGCCGCAATCTGCCACGCAGCAAAGCTGGATGACGATCGATCGTTGCGAACCGAGGAGAAACGATGAAGATCACACGTCATCCGGCCGGAGCGCCGTGCTGGGCAGACCTCGATACCCCCGACGTCGCTGCCGCTCGCACCTTCTACGGCTCGCTCTTCGGCTGGCAGGCCCTCGAACTCCCCACCGGATATGTCAACTTCACGAAGCACGGCGAGAAGATCGTGGGCGCTGTGAAGCTCCGCGCAGGGCAGGAGCACTCGGCCGGGTGGAGCGTCTACTTCATGTCGGACGACCTGAACGCGACGACCAAGGCGGTCGAGGCAGCCGGTGGTCGTGTCGTCAGCCCGCCGACGAAGGTATCGGTCGCCGGCAGTGCCGCTGTCTATGGGGCGCCCGACGGCGGCGTCTTCGGAGCCTGGGAGCCGGACAAGCATCCGGGCTCCGGCCTGGTACGCGAACCCGGAACACCGTCGTGGTACGGCCTGAGCAGCCCGGCTCCCGACGAGGCCAGGGCGTTCTACGCCCGGGTCTTCGACTGGACCGCCGCCGCGCCCCCGGCCGGAGGCACCGCTGCTCAACTGAAGTTCTCCGGCGGGGTCGCACACTTCGGCGGCATCGCCCACGGTTCCCCGGACGTGGCAGGCTGGACCCTGCACTTCGGTGTCGAGGACATCGACGTCGCGGTGGCCCAGGCGATCGAGCTGGGCGGCACCGTCGTCGCCGCGCCCGCCGCCGCGCCTGGCGTCGGGCGTACGGCCGTGCTCAAAGACCCGGCGGGCGTGACCTTCGCTCTCATTGAGCACGTGTGACCGAGAGCCGACCCGGTGGACCTGTGCTCCACCGGGTCGGCAGCGCGTGAAATCAAACTATGGTGGGAGAGCCGCAGATAGGCGGCTCTCCCTTTCCCGCGTTGAGCCTGGCGTGACGACCTACTCGTCCTGGGCCCGCTCCAGCGATGCCTCGATCTGTCGGTTCGCCTGTTCCTGGCTGCGCTGGATGACCTTCGCGTATGTAGACAGCCTCCGGGAGGCGAGCTTGTCCTTGCCGTGGCGCATCGGCTCTCCACCATTCGTCGCGCGGATCAAGAGGGCATGTGAGGGGAGAGATGTGAGGGGAGAGTCACATAGGGGCTCTTGTCTCACATCGGCCGGTCGGCCGACCTCGGCCCGTCACGCCCCGTCTACGCCCCCGCCGTCAGCCGCCCCGCGGAAGCGACCGTGGAGCGGGCCTCGCGGCGGGTCAGGCCGGTGCGGACCGCCGCTTCGGTCAGGGCCTCGATGAGGGATTCGCCGAGGCCGTTCTCGTAGGCGCGGCAGGCTGCCCAGAAGAGGCGGGTGTTGCGTTGGCCCTCCTGTGCGCCCAGGACGAACTGGACCAGGCCCGCGCCGTGTCGGCCCGCCCGCCCCGTGGAGGCGGTGGTGGGGTGGTGCGGGCGCGGCGGGGGCGTGAGGAGGTGCAGAAGCGCAGGGGGGCAGGGTGCCGGCGGCAGGTCCGCCGTGCCGGGGACCGCGCTGTAGACGCCGTGCGTGATGCGGGAGCCGGGGCCGACCAGATAGCCTCCGGCGCCCCGGATGTCGATGCCGGGGGCGAGCCGGCCGGCGGAGTTGGGCACCACCACGTCGGGCGGTCCAGAGAGCCAGACGTGGCGGCCGCCGCTCGGGGTCCGCACGACGACCGTGTCGGGGATCGTGAAGAGATGCCGCAGCGCCAGCTCACGCAGGGCGGCGGAGGAATCCGTGCCGGTCTTGGTGTCCAGGTCGACGCCGATGAGGTGGTACGGCGGCAGGCCGCACGCGATGCCGTACCCGGTCGCCCGAGGCGCCGCCGCGAACAGCGCGCGGATGCGGCGCGGGTCGGTCGTCGCGTCGTACACGCCATGGCCGGGCAGGCCGCACTCGCCGTGGCAGCGGGGGGCCGACGGTGGGTCGGAGCGGTGCGGTGAGGGCAGCGCCGGCAGTTTCGTGCGGGAGAGCGGGATGACGGCGAGCCCGCGCTCGGCGGCGGACAGGGCGTGCGCGAGGGCCAGGGCCGCGAGCGGGACGGCGGGCGCCGCGTGGTTCGAGGTGGCCGGGAGGTGGTTCGAGGGGTGGTTCGGGTGCCGGTCGGTGGTGGCCATGCAGCTCATTTTCGTACGAATGTTCGATGAAGGGAAGAGGGGGCGGGCGTCCGGGTGGCCTCTTTGCCGAAAATGTGGCGAAACGCTTCATCCTGCGGGAGCGCCGGATCACGGTGGACGTGCGAGGGGGCTCGCGGGTGAGCCGGCGCTTTGGGGGAGTGAAGCGGGTTTATCGACATGTCCTCACGCTTGCGGGCGAATCATGCCTTCCGAGGTGGTTCGCCGGGGATTCGGTGGGCAACTCTGAACTCGCGACGTCGTGAACATCGCCGAGGTGGTCGGCCAACTGCCTTGGCAAGACCCGTACTTACCGATTCGGCGGCCCCGATCCCTGTGTCCGGTCCGCGCTCCCGGTGTGTACTTCCTGTTCTGGAGGAATAGACATGGCTTCCATCCGTACTGCTCGCGTTCTCGCCGCTGTCGCCGCCCTTCCGCTCGCCGCCGGCCTGTTCTCCGGCGTGGCGATGGCCGACAACGGCGCGATCGCGAACGACGGATCGAACGCTGGCGTGGCCACGGTCAGCGGCAGCGGTGTCGGCCACGACAACAGCGGCAACTCGTCCACCACGCAGCAGCAGGCCGTCGGCAGCGGCGCCTCGAACCAGAGCAACACCGCGCAGGTGAACCACTCCGGATTCACGGCGATCGACCAGTCCAACGAGAACATCGCGGTGAACTTCACGAACCTCTGGTGACTCATGGCTCATGGCTCATGACCCATGGCCCACGGTCGGGGTCAGGGTTCTGAGCGGGGTGCGTGACTGACAGTCTGCGCGGCGGCGCTTCGGTGCCGCCGCGCAGGCGTGTGCGGGTGTGCGGGTGCGCGGGTGAGTGGTGGAGTGCTTGACACCTCCTAGTAACTGACGGACAGTCAGAAATCCTTGTTCGTACGAGGTCTGGGAGGGCCGCCGCCGTGCACGTCGCCTCCACTGATCGCGGGTGCGTACTACGCGCGCGCCCGCGTGCCCAGTTCCGTACGTTGATGCCGGACGCCCCGCCGGCTCCCGGCGACCAGTTCGTCTTCTTCGACGAGGCTTGCCGCGTCGGGGCGCCGAGGCCCTCGGCCGGTACCGGCCTCGCTTCCTCGCGTACGCGCGCTGTGTGTGACCGCTCGACGGCGCGGGGGGTGCGGTGGTGACGGCGGGTGCGGGCGCGGCGGGTGCGGGCTCTGGTGTCGGTTCCGGTGCGGGCCGACGTGAACTGACCCTTTGCCGCGATGAGTTGAAGGTTTTCGAGGGGCGTGTCGCGGCCGCCGGCGGCGAAGGGAAAGACCCGGTCAACGAGGCGATGATCCGCCACTGGTGCGAGGCCATGGGCGATACCAGTCCGGCGTACCGGGGGCCGGAGGCGATCGCGCCGCCGACCATGTTGCAGGTCTGGACGATGGGCGGGCTGTCCGGGCACGAGGGGCGTGCGAGGGCCTACGACGAGCTGCTGGCGCTGCTGGACGGCGCCGGGTACACGTCGGTGGTGGCCACCGACTGCGAGCAGGAGTATCTGCGGCCGCTGCGGCCGGGGGACACCATCACGTTCGACGCGGTGATCGAGTCCGTGTCGGCGCTGAAGAAGACGAAGCTGGGGTCGGGGCACTTCGTCACCACCCGGATGGACGTACGGGCGGGTGGTGAGCTCGCCGGGACCCATCGGTTTCGGATACTCAAATACGCCCCGGCGAACGGGGAGCCGACCGTGCGACGGCAGCAGAAGGCACGGCCCCGGCCCGTCGTGAACCGGGACAACGCCGGGTTCTGGGACGGCGTCGCCGAGCACCGGCTGCTCATCCAGCGCTGCACGGCCTGCGACATGCTCCGTTTTCCCTGGCTGCCGGGCTGCAACGCGTGCGGCGGGCAGGAGTGGGACACGGTCGAGGCGAGCGGCGAAGGCACCGTCTACTCGTACGTCGTCATGCACCATCCGCCTTTCCCGGCCTTCGACCCGCCGTACGCGGTAGGACTCGTCGAGCTGGCGGAGGGCGTGCGGATCATCAGCAACGTCGTCGGGGTGCCCTGCGACCGGGTCCGGATCGGGATGGCGGTCCGGCTCGAATTCCTTCGGGCGGACGAAGAGTTGGAGCTTCCCGTGTTCCGGGCCGTGGAGGGCGGGGCGGCGGACTCGGGGAGTGAGGCGTGAGGACCGCAGCGCGGATATTCGGTGATCTGTCGACGCCGGAGCGACTCGCGGGGCTCGGGGGCGGTTCGGACGCCGAAGGCGGGGGATGCGTCGGCGGCGGTGTGGACCGCGTTCGCCGGGCTGCTGCGGACCGGGTCCGCGCGGGCTCGCTCGCCCGTGCCGTCGACGACCACGCCGACCGGCGCGAACAGTTCGGCCGAGCGATCCGCCGTCAAGCAGGGCGTGCGACTCGGGGCGATCGTCGCCCATATGGGCGTTGCGGCGATGCGTTCGAACTGCTGGAGCACGTCGGAGAGTTGATCGCCTGCGGGACCCGTGGAGGTGATGAGGAATGAAACCACAGGCGGGTGACGTGTTGCCGCCGCTGGAGATTCCGGTGACGAGGACCCTGATCGTCGCTGGGGCCATCGCCTCGCGCGACTACCAGGACGTCCATCACGACGCCGAGCTGGCGCGCGAGAAGGGCTCCCCGGACATCTTCATGAACATCCTGACGACCAACGGACTCGTGGGCCGCTACGTCACCGACCACTTCGGCCCCACGGCGACGCTGCGCAAGGTCGCGATCCGCCTCGGCGCGCCCAACTACCCCGGGGACACAATGGTGTTGAGCGGCACGGTGGAGGAGGTGACGCACGGTGACACGGCTGCGGCTGCGGCTGCGGCTGCGGCTGCGGGTGCGGCCCCGGCCCCGGCCACTGTCAAGGTCAGGGTCAGGGTCGTCGGGGTGAACGGGATCGGCCGCCACGTCACCGGCACGGTCACGGTCACGGTGCCGGTGACGGCCTCGGACGCGATCTCGGCCACAGACGCGGTGTCGGCCACGGACCCGGTTCCGGTCCCGACCCCGACCCCGACCCCGCCCCCGGTCCCGGCCTCGGCCTCGGTCCCGGTCCCGACCTCGGATCCGGCCCCGATCCCGGTCCTGGCCTCGGATCCGGCCTCGGTCCCGGCCACGGCCCCGCACCCGGCCTCAGCCCCGCCCCCGCCCCCGGAAACGGTGCGTAAGGGCGGCCCCGCCCCCGAAGGGAACCGGTCATGAGCGTGCGCGGCGAGGACCGGCTCGGTGGACGGGCCGCCATCGTGGGGATCGGTGCGACCGAGTTCTCCAAGGACTCCGGCCGCAGCGAACTGAAGCTTGCCGTGGAGGCCGTGCGGGCCGCGCTCGACGACGCGGGCCTCTCCCCCGCCGACGTCGACGGCCTGGTCACCTTCACCATGGACACCAGCCCGGAGATCACCGTGGCGCAGGCGACGGGTATCGGCGAGCTGTCCTTCTTCTCGCGCGTGCACTACGGAGGCGGGGCCGCCTGCGCCACCGTGCAGCAGGCTGCCCTCGCGGTGGCTAGCGGCGTGGCGGACGTCGTGGTCTGCTACCGCGCGTTCAACGAGCGTTCCGGCCGCAGATTCGGCTCGGGCGTGCAGCACCGCGAGCCGTCGGCGGAGGGCGCGGCGCTCGGCTGGGCGCTGCCGTTCGGCCTGCTCACCCCGGCGTCATGGGTGGCGATGGCGGCACAGCGCTACCTGCACACGTACGGGCTCACGCCGGAGGCGTTCGGACATGTCGCGGTCGTGGACCGTCGGCACGCGGCGACGAACCCGGCCGCGTACTTCCACGGCCGACCGATCACGCTCGCTGAGCACGCCGCGTCGCGCTGGATCGTGGAGCCGCTGCGGCTGCTCGACTGCTGCCAGGAGACGGACGGCGGGCAGGCGATCGTCGTCACCAGCACCGAGCGGGCCCGGGACCTGCCACGACCACCGGTCGTGATCGGCGCGGCGGCGCAGGGCGCGGGGCGCGCGCAGGAGCAGATGACCAGCTTCTACCGGGACGACCTCACCGGTCTTCCCGAGATGGGCGTGGTGGCGCGGCAGCTGTGGCGGACGGCGGGTCTCGGCCCGGACGGGATCGACGTGGGCATCCTCTATGACCACTTCACGCCGTTCGTGCTGATGCAGCTGGAGGAGTTCGGATTCTGCGGGCCGGGTGAGGCGGCCGGTTTCGTGGCCGAGGACCGGCTGCCGCTCAATACGCACGGCGGGCAGCTGGGCGAGGCGTACCTGCACGGTATGAACGGGATAGCGGAGGCGGTGCGGCAGCTGCGCGGCACCGCGGTGAACCAGATTCGCGGAGCGGAGACGGCGCTGGTCACCGCCGGGACGGGCGTGCCGACGTCGGGGCTCGTGCTGCGCTCGTCCGGCTGATGCCCTCGGCCGGGGAACCGGCGGGACACGGCCGGAGGGGCCCCTGGCGCGGTCGGTGGGTTCCGTGGCGCGGTCGGAGGGCCTCGTGGCGCGGTCGGTGGGTTCCGTGGGGCGGTCGGAGGGCCTCGTGGCGCCGCCGGAGGGTTCCCTGGCGTGGTCGGAGAGTCCCGTGACACGGCCGGTGGGTTCCGTGGCGCGGCCTGGGCGCCTGGCGGCCCCCGGCCGGGTCGGGGGCGGCCCCTCAGGGGGCCTGCCCGGGTCCTCCACCTTCAGGAGGTGGGGCCTGCACCACTCCTACAACCTGAGGCGGACGCGGCTTCGGGACCTCCGGGCGATCCGGGCGGGAGGGCGCGCTCATAGCGTGGAGGGCATGACCGCAACCCTGGCGCCTGTCCGCTCCGGCGCATCGGCCGTGGAGACGCGAGCCCCGGTGAGCACGTACCCGTCGTTCACCTCGTACGTCCGGGCGCGCCAGCCCGTGCTGCTGCGGGCCGCCCGGTCGTTGACCTCGAACCCGTGCGACGCCGAGGACCTGCTGCAGACCGCGCTCACCAAGACGTACGTCGCGTGGGACCGGATCGAGGACCACCGGGCGCTGGACGGGTACGTGCGCAGGGCGCTGCTGAACACGCGGACGTCGCAGTGGCGCAAGCGCAAGGTCGACGAGTTCGTCTGCGACGACCTGCCGGAGCCGCAGGCCGTGCCGGTCGCCGACCCGGCCGAGGAACAGGCGCTGCACGACGCGATGTGGCGGGCCGTGATGAAGCTGCCCGCGCGTCAGCGGGCGATGGTCGTCCTGCGCTACTACGAGGACCTCAGCGAGGCCCAGACGGCCGAGGTGCTCGGCGTCTCCGTGGGGACGGTCAAGAGCGCGGTCTCCCGCGCGCTCCGCAAGCTCCGCGAGGACCCGGAGCTGCGCCCCACCGACGTGTGACGGACGACTGGCGGACCCCGGACCCCTGACGCACGCCTGACCAGGTCAATTCCGGTCAAGCGTTGATCGATCATTCCCGCAGGGGGTGACATACCGCCTGGTATGTGCTGAGAATCGGCAGGAACCCTACTGCTCCGTAGCGCCCGAGGGCGCCCACCGGGAGGACGCCGTGCTGAGCACGATGCAGGACGTACCGCTGCTGATCTCACGGATCCTGACCCACGGGTCCACGGTCCACGGAACGTCGCAGGTGATCACGTGGACCGGCGAGGGCGAGCCGCACCGCCGCAGCTTCGCCGAGATCGGCGCTCGGGCCGCCCAACTGGCGCACGCCCTCGCCGACGACCTCGGAGTCACCGAGGGGGATGCCACGGCCACCTTGATGTGGAACAACGCCGAGCACGTGGAGGCGTACTACGCGGCGCCCTGCATGGGAGCCGTACTCCACACCCTCAACCTGCGGCTCGCGACCGAACAGCTGGTGTGGATCGTCAACCACGCCGCCGACAAGGTCGTCATCGTCAACGGCTCGTTGCTGCCGCTGCTCGCCCCGCTCCTGCCCCAGTTGCCGACGGTCGAGCACATCGTCGTCTCGGGGCCCGGAGACCGCTCCCTGCTCGACGGTGCGCGTCCCCGCGTGCACGAGTACGAGGAGCTGATCGCGGGCAAGCCGACCACGTACGACTGGCCGGAGCTGGACGAGCGCCAAGCCGCGGCCATGTGCTACACCTCCGGCACCACCGGCGACCCCAAGGGCGTCGTCTACTCGCACCGCTCCATCTACCTGCACTCCATGCAGGTCAACATGGCCCAGTCGATGGGCCTGACCGACGCCGACACCAGTCTCGTCGTCGTCCCGCAGTTTCATGTGAACGCCTGGGGCCTGCCGCACGCCACGTTCATGACCGGTGTGAACATGCTGATGCCGGACCGCTTCCTTCAGCCCGCGCCGCTCGCCGAGATGATCGAGACCGAGCGGCCCACGCACGCCGCCGCCGTCCCCACCATCTGGCAGGGCCTGCTCGCCGAGCTCACCGCCAAGCCCCGTGATGTCTCCTCGCTCCACCAGGTCACCATCGGCGGCTCGGCCTGCCCGCCGTCGCTGATGAAGGCGTTCGACGACCTCGGGATGCGCGTCTGTCACGCCTGGGGCATGACCGAGACCTCGCCGCTCGGCACGGTCGCCAGGCCGCCGGCGGCCGTCGAGCCCGGCAGTGACGAGGAGTTCGCGTACCGGCTCACGCAGGGCCGCTTCCCGGCGAGCGTCGAGGCGCGGCTCACCGGCCCCGACGGGGCGCACCTGCCCTGGGACGGTGAGTCCGCGGGCGAGCTGGAGGTGCGGGGTCCGTGGATCGCGGGCGCGTACTACGCGGGTGCCGGAACCGGCACCGGAACCGGCACCGATGCCGGTGGTGCACCCCTGCGGCCCGCCGACAAGTTCAGCGAGGACGGCTGGCTGAAGACCGGTGACGTCGGCACCATCAGCCCCGACGGCTTCCTGACCCTCACCGACCGTGCCAAGGACGTCATCAAGTCCGGCGGTGAGTGGATCTCCAGTGTCGACCTCGAGAACGCGATCATGTCCCACCCGGATGTCGCCGAAGCCGCGGTCGTCGCCGTCCCCGACACCAAGTGGGGAGAGCGCCCGCTGGCGACCGTCGTCCTGAGGGAGGGCGCTAGCGCCGATCTGGAGGCACTCAAGGCGTTCCTCGCCGGGAAGGTCGCCAAGTGGCAGGTTCCCGAGCGCTGGACGCTGATCGAGGCGGTGCCGAAGACGAGTGTCGGCAAGTTCGACAAGAAGGTGCTGCGCAGGCAGTACGCGGACGGGGAGCTCGACGTCACCTCGTTCTGACCGTTCCAGGAGCTGGGGCGTTGTGCGTTTCACGTGAAACGCAC
>NZ_JAPHNL010000285.1 GCF_026274175.1 Streptomyces beihaiensis | reverse complement strand
GTGGAAGGCCCGGCCCCCGGCGCCACCTCCGGTGCCGTGTCCGGGCCGGGGGCCGGGAGCCTCGTCGAGTGGCTCGCCGCGCCGCGACCCGAGGCGGCGCCGGGGCTCTGGCGGCTCGGGTACCGGCCGCGCGACCCCGAGCCGGACGTCGCGGGCGACCGGCGCAGGCTGCTGGTCGGTCTCGTCGTCTCCACCGTGCTCGGGCTGCTGTTCTGGTCCCTGTGGCGGCACGGCGGCATCCCGTACCAGTCGGCACCGCTGAAGCTGTTCACACCGGGCGAGTGGTACTGGCCCGGCAGCGCGAGCCCCCGCACCTGGCAGGGCGTGGACGCCCACGTCGTCTACGACGGGGTGGTCTTCGCAGCGCTCGTCCTCAGCGTAGGGCGGCTCGGCGGATGGCCCGACGCGATCCAGCGGTTCGTGGTGCGCCGCCCGCAGCCCGGCCGGGCCGCCGTCGCCCTGGTCGCCGCCGTCGCGGTCCTCGTCTTCGTCTGGCCCGACGCCCTCGGCCTTGACTGGCGCCCGCTGCCGGTCGTCGACCCGGTGCTCTCCCTCATCACCCTCGTCTCGGGCGGTCCGGGCATCTTCACCTCCCCCGTCCTCACCGACCTCGTCTACGCCGCCATCACCCTCGCCGTGCTGTGGCCGTTCGCCCGGATCGGCGGCTGGTGGGAGGCGCTGCGCGCGGGCCGGGGACGTGCTGCCGGGACCGGCGGCGCGCCCCGCGGGCCCGCCGCGCCGCCCCGCCCCACCGGAGCACCCGCGCCCGCGCCCTGGCCCGAGCTGCGCGCCGCGGGCCAGGCCAGGGCCGCCGACCTGCTCGGCACCGAACTGGCCACCGGCCGGATGAACGACGTGGACTGCGCCCGCGTCGCCCGCGTCTGGAGCGCCGCCAAGGACCCCGTCGCCCAGGCGTCGTTCGCCGACACCGTCGCCCGGTACGGCGCGGCCGCCTGGACCCACCCGTCCGGCCTGCGCGACCTGCCCGTGCGCACCGCCACCCACGACCTGCTCGTCGGCCAGGTCAGGATCGGCCGCTACGCGCACGACGAGCGCAACCCGTACGGCGTGCGCGGCGCCGCCGCCGCCCTCGACCCCGGTGTGCTCGGCACGTCGCTGCTCGCCGTGGGTCCGCCCGGCACCGGCAAGACGGGCCGCCTGATGCGCCCGGTGACCGAGGCGCTCGCCCTGCAGGCGCTGACCGGTCAGGCCGCCGTGGTCACCGTGGGCGCGGCCGGTGCCGACCTCGGTCCCGACGACGCGTACGACGTGGTGGTCAGGCCCGGCGACCCGGCCTCCGCGCACGACCTCGACCTGTACGCGGGGTGCGCCGACCCCGACGAGGCCGCCGCGTTCCTCGCCGAGGGCCTGGTCGGCGACCTCGACGGGGTCGACACACAGCGCGCCGCCGTCGCCCTCGCCCAACTGCTCGGCCCGCACCACGCCGCGTACGGGCGCTTCCCGACCGTGCCCGAGCTGCGGGAACTCTTGGAGGGCGAGCCCACGGCGCTGGCCCGGCTGCGCGCCGGACTCGACGCCGCGACGCCCACCGGTGCGGCCTCCTCCCCGTCGCACGCCGCCATGCGCCGCGAGCTGGACGCCCGTAACCGCCAGGCGCACACCGTGGGGGACCCCGGCCCCGCCCTCGCCGACCGGCTCACCCTGCTCGACCGGCCCGCCTTCGCCCAGTTCTTCGCCACGGGGCCCGACGCCCGCCCGTTCTCCCTGCGCGCCGTCGCCCACCACCCGCTGCGCGTCCGCGTCGACCTGCCCGAACGCGCCCACGAAGAGGCGTCCCGGCTGCTCGCGCGCCTGCTGCTCGCCCAGTTCGGCCACGTCGTGCGGGCCCCTGGCCGCGGCGCGCACTTCGCCTGCCTGGTCCTCGACGACGCCGCTCGCACCCTCACCGCCGACAGCGTCCGCGCCATCCAGCGGCTCCGCTCGGCCGACGCGGGAGTCGTGCTCGGCCTGCGCACGGTCGGCGAGGTGCCCGAACGCCTTCAGGGCCCGTTGTACGCGGCCGTCGGCTGCCGCATGGCGTTCTCCGGGGTGACCACGTGGGACGGGCGGCGGTTCGCGGAGGCATGGGGCACCGAGTGGGTGGAGACCACCGAGGTGGCCCAGCACACGGTCTTCGCCGACCAGCCGATGACGCGGGCGCTGCACTCCCTGCGGAAATTCCTCACCGGCAAGGCCGTCACCACCGACGCGGTCACGGTCCGCCAGGTGGAGCGGGAGCGCTGGTCCGCCTCCGACCTCGCCCACGCCGTGCCGCCCGGCCACGCCGTGCTCTCGCTCACCACCGTGCGCGGCGAGCATGCCCCGCCGCTCCTCGTGGACCTGCGCGACCAAGACCCGCGCGCCAGGCGCGGCTGAACTCCCCGGCTCGGCTGAACGGCCCGGCTCGGCTGAACGGCCCGGCTCTGCTGAACGCCCGGTGAATCCTGGCCCGGACTGTCTGAAGACCGGCTGAGGATCTCGGGCCGAGCCTTCCGTCGTGCGGACGGTGAGGCAGAATCGACACAGGCCGTTCATACGGACGGGCCAAATCTCTTACAAGATCACCAGCATCTGGCACGCACGTTCATTCGATCATTCGCACACTCGCTCAGTTGAAGGCCCCCATGCCGCCCACGCTCGCCTCGCTCGTTCACCACTCGGCGCTCAAGCTCGCCGTGCGCGCGGGCGAGGACCGCCTCGACACCCCGGTCCGCTGGGCACACGTGAGCGAGCTCGCCGACCCCGTCCCGTACATGGAGGGCGGCGAGCTGCTGCTCATCACCGCCCTCAAGCTGGACGCCGAGGACCCGCAGACCATGAGCCGCTACGTGAAACGGCTGGTCGCCGCGGGCGTCGTCGGCCTCGGCTTCGCGGTCGGCGTCAACTACGACGACGTACCCGACGCGCTCGTGCAGGCGGCGCGTGCGGAGGGCCTTCCGCTGCTCGCGGTGCCGCCCCGCACGCCGTTCATCGCCATCAGCAAGGCCGTCTCCGCCGCCATCGCGGCCGACCAGTACCGCGCCGTCACCTCCGGCTTCGCCGCCCAGCGGGAACTGACCAAACAGGCCCTCGGCGGCGGCCCGGAGGGGCTGCTCTCCGTGCTCGCCGGGCAGGTCGACGGGTGGGCGGCGCTGTACGACGCCTCGGGCGCGGTCGTCGCCACTGCGCCCGGCTGGGCGGGGCGCAGGGCCGCCCGGCTCACCCCCGACGTCGAACGGCTCCGGGACCGGCCGGCGCCCGCCAGCGCCGTGGTCTCCGGGGGCACGGACGACCGGATCGAACTGCACTCCATCGGTACCGGGCGGCGTCCACGCGCCGCGCTCGCCGTGGGCACCGCATCGCCCCTCGGCACGGCCGAGCGGTACGCGCTGCACTCGGCGATCGCCCTGCTCACCCTCACCACGGAGCGCTCGCGGGCCCTGTACGCGGCCGAGCAGCGGATCGGCGCGGCGGTGCTGCGCATGCTGCTCGCGGGCGAACCCGACCACGCGCGGACGGTCGCCGGGAATCTGTACGGCGCCCTGCTCGACGCCCCGTTCCGCCTGATGATCGCGGAGGCGGTTGCGCCGCCCCCGGCCACGAAGCCCGGCACAGGCGCGGGTGCGGGTACGAGCAGGAGCGCGGGCACGTCCACCGGCACCGCGTCGCTGCTGGCCGAGGCCGTCGTGGGCACATCGGACGACCGGGCCCCGGGCCACGCCCTGATCCTCTCCACGCCGTACGACGAGGTGGCGGACCCCGACCCGGTCTCGGTCCTCGCCGACGTCGTCGAGTCGGCCGCCGCACGCTCCGGCGAGGCCGTCCTCGTGGTACCCGACGGCGACCGCCTCATCCTGCTCGCGGCCGACGGGGGAGCGGCCGTCGCCGCGTGCGAGCACTACGCGCGGACCCTGGAGGCGACACGGGCCACCGCCCGCGACCACGGTGACACCCCCGCCGACGAACTGGTCGTCGGCTGCTCGGCTCCGGCCGGGCCGATCGCCGCCGCGTCGGCGTTCAAACAGGCCGAGCAGGCGCTGTCGGTGGCCCGCAGGCGCGGGCGCATCCTCGTCGAGCACGAGGACGTCGCGGCGGGCTCGGTCCTCCCGCTCCTCGGCGACGACGCCGTACGCGCCTTCGCGGACGGCCTGCTGCGCGCCCTGCGCGACCACGACGCGACGGGCCGCGGCGACCTGATCGCGTCGCTGCGCGCCTGGCTCTCCCACCACGGTCAGTGGGACGCGGCGGCGACCGACCTGGGCGTCCACCGCCACACGCTCCGCTACCGGATGCGCAGGGTCGAGGAGATTCTGGGCCGCTCGCTGGACGACCCGGACGTGCGCATGGAGTTGTGGCTGGCGCTGAAGGCGACGGGAGCCTGAGCGCTCACACTCCGCCTGCCTGCCTGCCTGCCTGCCTGCCTGTCCGTCCTGCCTTGTCGCTTGCTTGCTTGCTACGGACTGTCCAACTTTCGATGCCCAACCACTCCGTCCCGTCCAATCCGCCCTCGCGTCCTGCCGCCCTACCGTGTTCACGGCACCCCGCCGTCCGCCGCACAGGCGCCCGCACACGAAAGGGCCGGTAGACCCACATGACCGCCACCCACGCCTTCTGGCTCGCCGGCCGCCAGGCCACCGGAACCGAGACGTTCGACGTCCACAACTCCTACGACGGCCGCCTCGTCGGCACCGTCGCCGTCCCGACCGAGGCCCAGGTCGAGGAGGCCGTCGCCGCGGCCCACGCCGTGGTGGACGAGTTCGCTGCGACCCCCGCCCACGTACGTGCCAAGGCCCTGAACCACGTGGCCGACCGTCTCCTGGAGCGCACCGAGGAGCTCGCGCGGCTCATCTCCGCCGAGAACGGCAAGCCGGTCAAGTGGGCGCGCGGCGAGGTCGGCCGCGCGGTCTCCGTGTTCCGGTTCGCCGCGGAGGAGGCCCGCCGCTGGAACAGCGGCGAGGCCCAGCGCCTCGACACCGACCAGGGCGGTCAGGGCCGACTCGCCCTGACCCGCCGCATCCCCAAGGGCGTCGTCCTCGGCATCGCACCGTTCAACTTCCCGCTGAACCTCAGCGCCCACAAGGTGGCCCCGGCGATCGCGGTGGGTGCCCCGATCATCCTGAAGCCGGCCCCGGCGACCCCGATCTCCTCCCTCGTCCTCGGTGAACTCCTCGCGGAGACGGACCTCCCGGCGGGCTCCTGGTCGGTCCTGACGGTCCCGAACGACCGCATGCCCGCCCTGGTCCAGGACGAGCGCCTGCCCGTCATCTCCTTCACGGGCTCCGACAAGGTCGGCTACGCGATCATGGACAGCGTGCCGCGCAAGCACTGCACGCTGGAGCTCGGTGGCAACGGCGCGGCGGTCGTCCTCGCCGACTACGCCGGCGACGCCGACCTGGACTGGGCGGCGAACCGCATCGCGACCTTCTCCAACTACCAGGGCGGCCAGTCCTGCATCTCGGTGCAGCGGGTCATCGCCGACGCCGCCGTCTACGACCGTCTCGTGCCGAAGGTCGTCGCCGCGGTCGAGGCCCAGGTGACCGGTGACCCGTCCGACTCCGCCACCGATGTCGGCCCGCTGGTCAGCGAGGACGCGGCCAAGCGCGTCGAGTCCTGGGTGGACGAGGCGGTGTCGGCGGGCGCGTCGCTCCTCGCGGGCGGCAAGCGCGACGGCGCCACCTACGCCCCGACGGTCCTCGCCGACGTCCCGGACGACGTCACGATCTCCTGCGAGGAGGTCTTCGGCCCGGTCCTGACGCTCAAGAAGGTGGACGGCGAGGAGGCCGCCTTCGCCGAGGTCAACTCCTCCAAGTACGGCCTCCAGGCAGGCGTGTTCACGCACGACCTGCACACGGCCTTCCGCGCCCACCGCGCCCTGGAGGTCGGCGGTGTCGTCATCGGCGACGTCCCTTCCTACCGGGCCGACCAGATGCCGTACGGCGGCGCCAAGCAGTCCGGCGTGGGCCGTGAGGGCGTCCGCTACGCGATGGACGACTACACGTACGAGCGCGTCCTGGTCCTGACGGGCCTCACGCTGTAACCAGCGCGTACGCGTCCCCGAACCCGGCGGCCGGAGCCCACTGTGCGGGGGCTCCGGCCGCCGGCTCTCTTCACGTCAGCGGGCCTGGGCGATGAGGAGGGCGATGTCGTCGAACGTGTCGCCGTCGCGCAGGGTTTCGAGGAGATGGGTGCAGGTGGCCTCCGTGGGGTGGCTGTGCTCGGTGAGCAGCCGGAGGAGGAGGTCCAGGCGGTCGTCGATGGGGTGGTTCCGCGTCTCGACCAGGCCGTCCGTGTAGAGGACGAGACGGTCGTGCGGGTTGAGGGCCAGGTCGGTGGTGCGGTACTCGACGCCGCCGACGCCCAGCGGCGCTCCGGTCGGCAGGTTCAGCAGGCGCGGCGGATGGCCGTGGGGGATCAGGACGGGCGGCATGTGGCCGGCGTTGGAGATGCGCAGGGTGTGGTGGTGCGGGTCGTACACGGCGTAGACGCAGGTGGCGATGTGGGGTTCCAGCTTGGCGGTGGTCTTGTCGAGGTGGTGGAGGACCTCGTCCGGGGCCATGGCCAGGTCGGAGTAGGCCAGTGTCGCGGTGCGCAGGCGGCCCATGGCCGCGGCGGCGTCGATGCCGTGGCCCATCACGTCGCCGACGACGAGCGCGGTGCGCTCGCCGTCCAGGGGGATGACGTCGTACCAGTCGCCGCCGACGGCGGAGGACGCCTGGGCGGGCTGGTAACGGGAGCAGACGTCCAGGCCGTGCAGGGGAGGCGGCGGGTTGGGCAGCAGGCTGCGTTGCAGGGTCTCCGCGGAGCTGCGGACGCTCTGGTGCCAGCGGGCGTTGTCGATGGCGATGGCGGCGCGTGCGGCCAGTTCCCTGGCGAGCAGGACGTCGTCCTGGTCGAACGCGGCCTGGGTGCGGGCACGGGCGAGGGCGAGGGTGCCCAGGACCTCGTCGCGCGCGGTCAGCGGTACCGCGAGGTAGGAGTGGACCCCCGCCGTGGCCAGTCGTTTCGCGGCGTCCTCGTCGCGGGCGACGCGCGGCAGGTCGCTGTCGGTGACCTCCGGCACGAGAACGGGGGCGGCGGTGCGGACACAGCGGGTGATCAGCCGGTCGGCGTGGTAGGAGGCCAGATGGCCGATGGGGTCCACCGCGTCGGCGGCCTCGGTGGGGTACGCCGTGGCCAGGCCCATGGCACGGAAGCGGCGCGGCCCGTCGCCCTCGTCGCCGCTGCGCAGTTCGAGCGCGGAGTCGAGAATGTCGACCGCCGCGACGTCGGCCAGGACGGGGACGACCGCGTCCGCCAGTTCCTGCGCGGTCCGCTCCACGTCCAGCGTCGTGCCCACGGTGGCGGACGCCCGCGCGATCAGGTCGAGTCTGCGGCGTCCTCGTTCCGCCTCGGTCCGCGCGAGGTGGCGCGGCGTGATGTCGACGACCGAGTTCGCGACGCCCATCACCTGCCCCTGTGCGCCCTCCAGGCGGTAGTACGACACCGACCACGCGTGGTCGTGGTCCGGGTCGGCCGGGGTGCGGCCCACGACGTTGCGGTCGATGACCGGGACCCCGGTGGTGAGCACCTCGCGCAGGGTGGCTTCGATGGCGTCGACGTCCCCCAGGAACGTGAGGATGTCGCGGGGGTGGTGGCCGATGTGTTCGGCGGCGCTCAGGCCGTTTATCCGTTCCAGCGCGGGGTTGACCAGCAGATAGCGCAGGTCCTGGTCGAGCAGGGCGAGGCCGATGGGGGACTGGGTGATCAGCTGCTGGGACAGGGCGAGGCCCGTCTCCACCCGCTGGAGCGTCGGCTGGTCGGCGGCGATTCCGAGCGCGTACACGTCGCCGCGGTCGTCGAGCAGCCGCATGTTGCGGAACTCGACCAGCCGGGTGCGGCCGTCCTTGTGCCGGATCGGGAAGGCGCCCGCCCAGCCGGTCCCGGTGGACATGACCTCGGAGAACAGCCGTGCCGCCGCCTCCTGGTGCCGGCGGTGGAGCAGCAGCGGCGCGGCGTACTCACCGAGCGCCTCCTGGGCGGTGTAACCGAAGACGTCCTCGGCCTGCGGGCTCCACAGCACGATGCGGCCGGTGGAGTCCACGACGACCGCGCACACGCTCAGCAGGTCGAGGAGGCCGCCCGGGGGTGTGCTCGTACGGGCGCCGCCGCTCGCCGAGAACGGCTCGCTGCCACGCATCAGGAACGGCTCCCTCCTGCACCCGTCTCCCCGGCGCACGCCGGAGCACGTCCCCTCCATGCTCCCTCGGGTCGGGTGCCGATACGAGCCGGATCGCTGAGCGTGAGCGTTTCAGGGGGACGACACGCCGCCCTCCGGGGGAGCCGCGGGGGCCGTGGACGCCGGAAAGGGGACGCTCCAGCTCTCCTCCTCCAGCAGCAGACCATTGGCCAGGTAGCTGATCGTGCGATACCAGCCGGCCAGGACGAGAAGCTCCAGAAGCTGCTCGTCCGTGTAGTACCCGCGCGGCGTGTCCCAGGTGGGCCGGGAGAGCCGGGCCGTGTCGTGCAGCTCGTCGACGGCGGCGATCAGGGCGGCGTGGCGTGGCTCCCGGACGTCAGGGGCGCGCGGGCCGAAGCCGGCGGTGGCGCGCAGCTGTTCGGGGCTGAGCCCGGCCTGCGCCGCGAGGGCCGCGGCACGCACACCCGACTCGTACGCGCATCCCGAACGCACGGTCACCCGGGCGGTCACGACCTCGCGGTCGGCGGCGGGCAGCAGCCCGTGCCCCAGGAGTCCGGCGCCCAGCGCGAACATGCGCGAGGCCGGCTCCGGGGCGCGGTGCAGCACCCGGAACAGCGCGAGCGGCTCGTGGGCCGTGAACTCGTGGAACTGCCCGGCCCGTTGGACGAGTGGAGCCGCCGGTGGGCGCAGGAGACCAAGACCTGAGCCGCCGCCGGGACGTCACCCGAGGATCATCTCCATGAGCCGACGATGGGTCTCGTCGTCCGCGGCCACCACGAGGCCGGAGCCACCCGCTTCGAGAGGCGTGCCGTCGACCCCGGTGACCACGCAGCCGGCCGCCCGGCACAGGGCGATACCGGCCGCGAAGTGCACGCTCCCCGACAGGACACCGCCATCGGTGACGTACGCGGCGCGACGACCCGCGGCGACCCAGGCCAGCGCGAGCGAGGTGGAGACGACCCGGGGCCGGAACCGTTGGCCGAAATCCGGGTGGGCGAGCAGGTCCGCGGCCCGGAACGCGGGCGCGCTCGGGAACGGCGGATCGAGGTTCACGTCCACCAGACGGGTGACCGAGGTGGGTGCGAGCCCGGCCGTCGCCCCGTCGTCCTGCCGGGCCTGCTGGACCCAGGCGGTCTCCCCGTCCGTGGCGAAGACCTCGCCGCTGAACGGGTCGGCGACGGCCGCGGGGCCGCCGCGCAGCGCGACGTTGACGGCGACCAGCAGGGTGCCGACGGCGTAGTTCAGCGTGCCGCACAAGGGATCGACCAGCCACTGCCGAACAGCCTCCGCGCCGCCGTGCCGCCCGCTCTCCTCGCCGAGTACGCCGTCCTCGGGGCGGGCGGCGCGGATGACGCCGAGGATCGCCTTCTCGGCCGCGATGTCGGCGGCCGTCGCGAAGTCGCCCTGACCCTTGTCGACCCGGTCGAGCGCCCGGCCGTACAGGTCCCGCACGACGTCCGCCCCCGCGGTCGCGGCGGCCACCGCGACCGCCACATCACCAGAACACGCTGTCGACTCGATCACACCGCGCAGAACAGCGGCGCCCCCGCCCGTGGCCGCGGGCGGCCCGAGCCGCCCGGGACATCCGCCGGTCGGGTGCACGGGGGCTGGCCGGGATGCCCGTTATCGGGTACATACGATCGAGTAGCACCGGTCGGTAGCGGGCCGGCCCTGTGACCCCGATACGCGGCGAGGTGAACCTCATGTCCGCAACACCCCAGCAGCAGGCGAAGGTCTCCGAGCAGGAGGCGCGGCGGGTCGCCGAAGCCGCGCGCGAACAGGGCTGGCGCAAGCCCAGCTTCGCCAAGGAACTGTTCCTCGGCCGGTTCCGGCTCGACCTCATCCACCCGCACCCGCTCCCCGCCGACGAGGACGTACGGCGCGGCGAGGCGTTCCTCGACCGGCTGCGCGCCTTCTGCGAGAGCGAGGTGGACTCCGCCCGCATCGAGCGCGAGGCACGGATTCCCGACGAGACCGTGCGCGGGCTCAAGGAACTCGGCGCCCTCGGCATGAAGATCGGCACCGAGTACGGGGGCCTCGGACTCACGCAGGTCTACTACAACAAGGCCCTCGCGCTCGTCGGCTCCGCGAGCCCCGCCATCGGGGCGCTGCTCTCGGCGCACCAGTCCATCGGCGTACCGCAGCCCCTGAAGCTCTTCGGCACGCAGGAGCAGAAGGACACCTTCATGCCGCGGTGCGCCCGCACCGACATCAGCGCCTTCCTGCTGACCGAGCCGGACGTCGGCTCCGACCCGGCGCGGCTCGCCACCAGCGCGGTGCCCGACGGCGACGACACGTACGTCCTCGACGGAGTGAAACTGTGGACCACCAACGGTGTCGTCGCCGACCTGCTCGTCGTCATGGCGCGCGTGCCGCGGTCCGAGGGCCACAAGGGCGGCATCACGGCCTTCGTGGTCGAGGCCGACTCGCCCGGCATCACCGTGGAGAACCGCAACGCCTTCATGGGCCTGCGCGGCATCGAGAACGGCGTCACCCGCTTCCACCAGGTGCGCGTCCCCGCGGCCAACCGGATCGGCCCCGAGGGCGCGGGCCTCAAGATCGCGCTCACCACGCTCAACACCGGCCGCCTCTCCCTGCCCGCCATGTGCGTCGGCGCGGGCAAGTGGTGTCTGAAGATCGCCCGCGAGTGGTCGGCCGAGCGCGAGCAGTGGGGCAAGCCCGTCGCGCTCCACGAAGCCGTCGGCTCGAAGATCTCGTTCATCGCGGCGACCACCTTCGCCCTGGAGGCGGTCCTCGACCTGTCGTCCCAGATGGCCGACGAGGACCGCAACGACATCCGCATCGAAGCCGCCCTCGCCAAGCTCTACGGTTCCGAGATGGCCTGGCTCATGGCCGACGAGACGGTGCAGATCCGCGGCGGCCGCGGTTTCGAGACCGCCGAGTCGCTCGCCGCGCGCGGCGAACGCGCCGTCCCCGCCGAGCAGATACTGCGCGACCTGCGCATCAACCGCATCTTCGAGGGCTCGACCGAGATCATGCACCTGCTGATCGCCCGCGAGGCCGTCGACGCGCACCTGTCGGTGGCGGGCGATCTGATCGACCCCGACAAGTCCCTCTCCGACAAGGCAAGGGCGGGCGCGAAAGCCGGTGGCTTCTACGCCCGATGGCTGCCCAAGCTCGTCGCGGGGCCCGGCCAACTCCCTCGCTCGTACGCCGAGTTCGACCACCACGGCCACCCGCACCTGTCCACCCACCTGCGCTACGTCGAACGCTGCGCCCGCAAACTCGCCCGCTCCACCTTCTACGGCATGTCGCGCTGGCAGGGCCGCATGGAGACCAAGCAGGGCTTCCTCGGCCGTGTCGTCGACATCGGCGCCGAACTCTTCGCGATGAGCGCCGCCTGCGTGCGGGCCGAACTCCTGCGCACCACCGGCGACCACGGCCGCGAGGCCCACCAGCTCGCGGACGCCTTCTGCCGCCAGGCCCGCATCCGCGTCGACGAACTCTTCGCCCGCCTGTGGACCAACACCGACGACGTCGACCGCAAGGTCGTCAAGAGCGTGCTCGGCGGCGCGTACACCTGGCTGGAGGAGGGCGTCATCGACCCGAGCGGCGAGGGCCCCTGGATCGCCGACCAGACACCGGGCCCGAGCAAGCGGGAGAACGCCCGCCGCCCGTTTTGCTGACCGGGAGCCGCCGAGGCGGGGCGCCCCTCACGCGTACGCGTGAACACGTACGCGTGAACTCGTACGGGGGCGCCCTGTCGGACACACGGCCAAGCCACGCAACAATGGGGGGATGACCGACAGCCCCGCCAGCCCATCACCTCTCGCGGATCCGCATCTCGTCTTCGACCCCGCGCCCGTGCCCGGCGCCGACGGACCCCGGGACATCGTCGTCCTCGGCGCCACCGGCTCGATCGGCACGCAGGCGGTCGACCTCGTGCTGCGCAACCCGGACCGGTTCCGTGTCGTCGGCCTCAGCGCCGCCGGCGGCCGTGTCGCGCTCCTCGCCGAGCAGGCGCGCCGGCTGCGCGTGCGCACCGTCGCCGTCGCCCGCGAGGACGCCGTGCCCGCGCTGCGCGAGGCCCTGCGCGAGCAGTACGGCGCGGGGGAGGCGCTTCCCGAGATCCTCGCGGGCCCCGACGCGGCCACCGAGCTGGCCGGGCGCGGCGACTGCCACACCGTCCTCAACGGCATCACCGGCTCCATCGGCCTGGCGCCCACGCTCGCCGCGCTCAAGGCGGGCCGCACCCTCGCCCTCGCCAACAAGGAGTCGCTGATCGTCGGCGGCCCGCTGGTCAAGGCGCTCGCCCGGCCCGGCCAGATCATCCCGGTCGACTCCGAGCACGCCGCCCTCTTCCAGGCGCTCGCCGCGGGCACCCGCGCCGACGTGCGCAAACTCGTCGTCACCGCCTCCGGCGGCCCGTTCCGGGGACGTACGAAGGCGGACCTGGCGGACGTCACCGTCGAGGACGCGCTCGCCCACCCCACCTGGGCGATGGGCCCGGTCATCACGATCAACTCGGCGACCCTCGTCAACAAGGGGCTGGAGGTCATCGAGGCACACCTGCTCTACGACATCCCCTTCGACCGCATCGAGGTCGTCGTCCACCCCCAGTCGTACGTCCACTCCATGGTCGAGTACGTCGACGGTTCCTCGCTGCTCCAGGCCACCCCGCCCGACATGCGCGGGCCCATCGCCATCGGCCTCGGCTGGCCCGAGCGGGTCCCGGACGCGGCCCCGGCCTTCGACTGGACGAAGGCGTCGAGCTGGGAGTTCTTCCCGCTCGACGACGACGCCTTCCCGTCCGTCGCGCTCGCCCGGCACGTCGGCGAGCTCGCGGGCACCGCACCGGCCGTGTTCAATGCCGCCAACGAGGAAAGCGTCGACGCGTTCCTCAAGGGCGCCCTGCCGTTCAACGGCATCATGGAGACCGTGACAAAGGTCGTGGACGAACACGGCACCCCCGCAACGGGAACTTCGCTCACGGTCACGGACGTCCTCGAAGCAGAGACCTGGGCGCGCGCCCGCGCCCGGGAACTGACAGCTCAGGACAAGGCCACCGTGGAGGCTCGTGCATGACGACCCTGATGATGATCCTCGGCATTGTGGTCTTCGCCGTGGGTCTACTGGTCTCCATCGCCTGGCACGAACTGGGCCACCTGTCGACGGCCAAGCTCTTCGGCATCCGCGTGCCGCAGTACATGGTGGGCTTCGGCCGCACCATCTGGTCGCGCAAGAAGGGCGAGACCGAGTACGGCATCAAGGCCATCCCGCTCGGCGGCTACATCCGCATGATCGGCATGTTCCCGCCCGGCAAGGACGGCAAGATCGAATCCCGCTCCACCTCGCCGCTGCGCTCCATGGTCGAGGACGCCCGCTCGGCCGCCTTCGAGGAACTGCAGCCCGGCGACGAGACCCGCCTCTTCTACACGCGCAAGCCGTGGAAGCGGGTCATCGTCATGTTCGCCGGTCCCTTCATGAACCTGATCCTCGCCATCGGGCTCTTCCTGACCGTCCTGATGGGCTTCGGCATCACCCAGCAGACCAACGTCGTCAGCTCGGTCTCGCCCTGCGTCATCAAGGCCAGCGCGAACCGCGACACCTGCAAGGCGTCCGACGCCGAGTCCCCGGCGCACGCCGCGGGCCTCAAACCGAAGGACAAGATCGTCTCCTTCGACGGCGTGCCGACCGGCAAGTGGAACACCCTCTCCGACGAGATCCGCAAGAGCGCCGGGAAGACCGTCCCGATCGTCGTCGAGCGCGACGGCAAGCGGAAGACGCTCACCGCGACCATCGTCACGAACCAGGTCGTGAAGAAGGACTCCAGCGGCCGCGTCGTCGACGGCTACGTCCCGGCGGGCTTCCTCGGCTTCACCGCCGCCACGGGCGTCGTGCACCAGGACTTCGGCGACTCCGTGACCTGGATGACCGACCGGGTCGGCGACGCCGTCGACAACATCGTCGCCCTGCCGGGCAAGATCCCCGCGCTGTGGGACGCCGCCTTCGACCACGCCCCGCGCAAGCCGGACTCCCCGATGGGCGTGGTCGGCGCGGCCCGCGTCGGCGGCGAGATCTTCACCATGAACATCCCGGCCACACAGCAGCTCGCCATGGCCCTGATGCTGGTCGCGGGCTTCAACCTGTCGCTGTTCCTCTTCAACATGCTGCCGCTGCTCCCGCTCGACGGCGGCCACATCGCGGGCGCCCTGTGGGAGTCGCTGCGGCGGAACGTGGCGCGCGTCTTCCGGCGCCCCGACCCGGGCCCGTTCGATGTCGCGAAACTCATGCCGGTCGCGTACGTGGTGGCGGGCGTGTTCGTCTGCTTCACCCTGCTCGTCCTCGTCGCCGACGTCGTCAACCCGGTGAAAATCTCCTGATCACGAGGTGTTCACCGGGGCGTTCACGGGCGCCGGACAGCGGTCGGTCCGGCGCCCTGCTTTCGAGTGGGTTTGGCGGGGCGGGGTGTGCTCCGGCGCGGGCCGGTGACGTAATCTCGATGGCCTGGGACTCGATCCACACCTTGGGGTTGCACAGCAGATGACTGCGATTTCACTCGGCATGCCGGACGTACCGATCAAGCTCGCCGAGCGGCGCAAGAGCCGGCAGATCCAGGTCGGCACGGTGGCCGTCGGCGGAGACGCGCCGATCTCGGTGCAGTCGATGACGACGACGCGCACGTCGGACATCGGCGCCACGCTCCAGCAGATCGCCGAGCTGACCGCGTCCGGCTGCCAGATCGTCCGCGTGGCCTGCCCGACGCAGGACGACGCCGACGCGCTGCCGGTCATCGCCAAGAAGTCGCAGATCCCGGTGATCGCCGACATCCACTTCCAGCCGAAGTACGTGTTCGCGGCCATCGAGGCGGGCTGCGCGGCGGTCCGCGTCAACCCCGGCAACATCAAGCAGTTCGACGACAAGGTCAAGGAGATCGCCCAGGCGGCGAAGGACCACGGCACCCCGATCCGCATCGGCGTCAACGCGGGCTCCCTCGACCGGCGCCTGCTCCAGAAGTACGGCAAGGCGACGCCCGAGGCGCTCGCCGAGTCGGCCCTGTGGGAGGCGTCGCTCTTCGAGGAGCACGGCTTCCGCGACATCAAGATCTCGGTCAAGCACAACGACCCGGTCGTGATGGTCAACGCCTACCGGCTGCTCGCCTCCCAGTGCGACTATCCGCTGCACCTCGGTGTCACGGAGGCCGGACCGGCCTTCCAGGGCACGATCAAGTCGGCCGTCGCCTTCGGCGCGCTGCTCTCCGAGGGCATCGGCGACACGATCCGCGTATCGCTCTCCGCGCCCCCGGTCGAGGAGATCAAGGTCGGCAACCAGATCCTGGAGTCCCTCGGCCTGCGCCCGCGCCGCCTGGAGATCGTCTCCTGCCCGTCCTGCGGCCGCGCCCAGGTCGACGTCTACAAGCTGGCCGAGGAGGTCACGGCGGGCCTCGACGGCATGGAGGTCCCGCTGCGCGTCGCCGTCATGGGCTGCGTCGTCAACGGTCCGGGCGAGGCCCGTGAGGCCGACCTCGGCGTCGCCTCCGGCAACGGCAAGGGCCAGATCTTCGTCAAGGGCGAGGTCATCAAGACGGTGCCCGAGTCGAAGATCGTGGAGACCCTCATCGAGGAAGCGATGAAGATCGCGGAGCAGATGGAGAAGGACGGTGTGACGTCGGGCGAGCCGTCGGTGTCGGTGGCCGGCTGACCGGGGCTCCGCGGCCGCGCCCCCGACGCAGGCGGCACCACACGACACCGGCAGGTACAGTGCGGAGATCAGCAGCCCATCTGGTGAGGCCCCCCGCACGTGTTGACTCAGACCACCACCCGGGTCCTCGAACCGAGTGACCTGGACGCCGCGCTCGCCGTCCTCGACCGCGAGCCCGTCGTCAATGCCTTCGTCACGGCCCGCGTACGCGTCGCGGGCCTCGACCCGTGGCGGCTCGGCGGCGAGATGTGGGGCTGGTACGAGGACGGCATGCTGCGGTCGCTGTGCTACGCGGGCGCCAACCTCGTACCGATCTGCGCCACCGACAGAGCCGTACGCGGCTTCGCCGACCGCGCCCGCCGCGCGGGCCGCCGCTGCTCGTCCATCGTCGGCCCCGCCGAACCCACCGCCCTGCTGTGGCGCCTGCTCGAACCGTCCTGGGGCCCGGCCCGCGAGGTCCGCGCCCGCCAGCCGCTGATGGTCGCCGACCGGCTCAGCGCCGACGTCGCCCCCGACCCGTACGTGCGGCGCGTCCGCAAGGACGAGATGGACACGATCATGCCGGCGTGCGTGGCGATGTTCACCGAGGAGGTCGGTGTCTCCCCGCTCGCCGGCGACGGCGGCCTGCTCTACCAGGCACGTGTCGCCGAACTCGTCGGCGCGGGCCGCTCCTTCGCCCGCATCGACGAGCACGGCCAGGTCGTCTTCAAGGCCGAGATCGGCGCCGCGACCGCCGACGCCTGCCAGATCCAGGGCGTCTGGGTCGCCCCCGAGTACCGCGGCAGGGGGCTCGCGGCCCCCGGCATGTCCGCCGTGCTGCGCTACGCCCTCGCGGACGTCGCCCCCGTCGCCAGCCTCTACGTCAACGACTTCAACCTGCCCGCCCGCGCCGCCTACCGGCGGGTGGGTTTCCAGGAGGTCGGCACGTTCATGAGCGTGCTGTTCTGAGCTCCGGTTCTGAGTTCCGGTTCTGAGCCTCCGGCCCGGGGACGGTCCGGACAGTTCGCGATCACCCGCGGCAGCGGGCCCCGCGCGGGGTACCCTCCGGGCATGCCGCACCTCCCGCACCGGAACCGGAACCGTACGGGCGACACCGCCGTCACCGTCGGCCCCCTCGACCTGGCGGACCGCGTCGACGAGGCGCTCGCCGTGCAGGCCCACGCCTTCGGCCTGAGCGACGACGAGATCGCCGTGCGCCGCCAGATCGTGCTGCGGCACATCACGTTCCCCGGCGCCCGCGCCCTCGGCGCCACCACCGGGACAGGACGCCTCGTCGGCTTCGTCTACGGGATGCCCAACGACCGCGCCCACTGGTGGTCCACCGTCGTCGAGCCGTATCTGCGGGCCGGCGGCCAGGACCACTGGCTCGACGACTCCTTCGTCATCACCGAGCTGCACGTCCACCCCGGCTACCAGAACCGCGGCATCGGCCGTTCGCTGATCACCACCATCACGGACGGCGCCGCCGAGCCCCGCTCGATCCTCTCCGCGATCGACTTCGAGAGCCCGGCCCGCGGCCTGTACCGCTCCCTCGGCTACACCGACCTCGCCCGCCAGGTTCACTTCCCCAGCGCCCCCAGGCCGTACGCGGTGATGGGCGCCCCACTGCCGCTGCGGCGCCGGTCGCGCTGAACCGATTTCCGGCCGCGCGCGGCGCCCCGCTAGGGTCTGTCCGATGGGTCAGGCCGGATTCGGTCGGCCGTGCTCGGTCGGTGCCGCCGAGCGGGGTCTGGTGCGTGCGGCTGCAAGGCGGAAGAGGGCGTCGACGCGGAGCGTCGGCAACCGACGACAACGCGGCAGATGTGCGCACCGGGGCCCGCGGCCCCGGCAGGACCCATCGGACAGACCCTCACCTTCGGGCATCACCTTTCCATAGCAGGAGCGAATCATCATGGCCAAGGCCCAGGTCCAGCGCATGTCCCGGTTGATGGCGAAGACGCTGCGCGACGACCCGGCGGACGCCGAGGTCCTCAGCCACAAGCTGCTGGTCCGCGCCGGTTACGTGCGCCGCACCGCCGCCGGTGTCTGGTCCTGGCTGCCGCTGGGCAGGAAGGTCCTCGCGAACGTCGAGCGCGTGGTGCGCGAGGAGATGGACGCCATCGGCGCGCAGGAGGTCCTGCTGCCCGCCCTGCTGCCCCGCGAGCCGTACGAGGCGACCGGCCGCTGGGAGGAGTACGGCGCCGAGCTGTTCCGCCTCAAGGACCGCAAGGGCGGCGACTACCTGCTCGGCCCGACCCACGAGGAGATCTTCACCCAGCTGGTCAAGGACCAGTGCACGTCCTACAAGGACCTGCCGGTGATCCTCTACCAGATCCAGACGAAGTACCGCGACGAGGCCCGCCCGCGCGCCGGCATCCTGCGCGGCCGCGAGTTCCAGATGAAGGACTCGTACTCCTTCGACCTGGCCGACGAGGGGCTGGCCGAGTCCTACGCGCTGCACCGCGCCGCGTACCAGCGGATCTTCGAGCGCCTCGGCCTCGACTACCGCATCTGCGCCGCGACCGCCGGTGCGATGGGCGGCTCGAAGTCGGAGGAGTTCCTCGCCCCCGCCGCGGCCGGTGAGGACACCTTCGCCGACTGCCCGCAGTGCGACTACGCGGCCAACACCGAGGCCATCACGTACCCGCTGCGCCCGGTCGAGGGCGTGGACGTGCCCGCCCTGGAGGAGATCCCCACCCCCGACACCCCGACCATCGAGACGCTCGCCGCGCACCTGGGCGTCGAGGCGGCGCAGACCCTGAAGAACCTCCTGGTGAAGGTCGACGGGGAGATCGTCGCCGTCGGTGTCCCCGGCGACCGAGAGGTCGACATGGACAAGGTCGAGGCGTACTTCGCACCGGCCGCGGTGGAGCTGGTCACGGCCGAGGACTTCACGGGCCGCCCCGACCTCGTGCGCGGCTACGTCGGCCCGCAGGGCCTGGAGAAGGTGCGGTACGTCGCCGACCCGCGCGTCGCCCCCGGCACCGCGTGGATCACCGGCGCCAACAAGGACGGCACGCACGCCAAGAACGTCGTCGCGGGCCGCGACTTCACCGTGGACGCGTACGTGGACGTGGTGGTGGTGCGGGAAGGCGACCCGTGCCCCGTCTGCGGCACCGGGCTCAAGCTGGACCGCGCCATCGAGATCGGCCACATCTTCCAGCTGGGCCGCAAGTACGCGGACGCCTTCCAGCTGGACGTTCTCGGCCAGAACGGCAAGCCGGTGCGCGTCACCATGGGCTCGTACGGCATCGGTGTCTCGCGCGCCGTCGCGGCCCTCGCCGAGCAGCACGCCGACGACAAGGGGCTGATCTGGCCCGAGGAGATCGCCCCCGCGGACGTCCACGTGGTGGCGGCGGGCAAGGCCCTCCAGACCGAGCTGGCCCTGGAGATCTCGGAGAAGCTGGCCGCGGCCGGTGTCCGGGTCCTGGTCGACGACCGGCCGGGCGTCTCGCCGGGCGTGAAGTTCACGGACTCCGAGCTGATCGGCGTCCCGAAGATCCTGGTCGCGGGCCGCCGAGCCGGGGACGGCGTCGTCGAGCTGAAGGACCGCCGCACCGGCGAGCGCGAGGAGCTCACGGTGGAGGAGGCCGTGTCCCGCCTGACGGCGTGACCCTCCCTCCCCCGTACGACTGACGGCCCGCCCACCGGCTCCCGCCCGGCCGGGCGGGCCGTGGCGTCGGCGTGGGGCCTCACGGCCGGGCGCCGCCCCGCCGTCGCAGGAACCCGTCCGACCGGCCCATCCGGGTTCACTCCGATGACCCTTTCCGCCGTGCCGCCCCCGTGCGCCTCGGGATACGGAGGAAGCACACGCCGTTTACTGGCGTGAGCCGACCCGTCCCCAGGAGGCATCCATGACGGATGCGAACCCTTCCCCCACCACAGGCGGCACGGCCGCGGACGCCGAGGACGAGGAATCCCCGATCCACATCCTCTGGATCAACGCGGGCCTCAGCTGCGACGGCGACTCCGTGTCGCTGACCGCCGCCACCTTGCCGAGCATCGAGGAGATCGTCCTCCAGGGCCTCCCCGGTCTGCCCAAGATCGCCGTCCACTGGCCGCTGATCGACTTCGAGTGCGGTCCCGCACAGGGCGCGGACTCGTTCATCGAATGGTTCTTCAAGGGCGAACGCGGCGAGATCGACCCGTTCGTACTCGTCGTCGAGGGCTCCATCCCCAACGAGTCCATCAAGCCGGAAGGCTACTGGTGCGGCTTCGGGGACGACCCCGAGACCGGGCAGCCGATCACGACCAGCGAGTGGATCGACCGCCTCGCGCCGAAGGCCCTGGCCGTCGTGGCCATCGGAACGTGCGCCACCTACGGCGGCATCCACGCCATGGAGGGCAACCCGACCGGAGCCATGGGCGTGCCCGACTACCTCGGCTGGGACTGGAAGTCCCACGCGGGACTCCCGATCGTCTGCGTCCCCGGCTGCCCCATCCAGCCGGACAACTTCGCCGAGACCCTCACGTACCTGCTGTACCAGGCGGCCGGCTCGGCCCCCATGATCCCGCTCGACGACAAACTCCGGCCCACCTGGCTGTTCGGCGCCACCGTCCACGAGGGCTGCGACCGCGCCGGGTACTACGAGCAGGGCGAGTTCGCCGCCACCTACGACTCGCCCAAGTGCCTTGTGAAGCTCGGCTGCTGGGGGCCGGTCGTGAAGTGCAACGTTCCCAAACGGGGATGGATGGACGGGATCGGCGGGTGCCCGAACGTCGGCGGCATCTGTATCGCCTGCACCATGCCCGGATTCCCCGACAAGTTCATGCCGTTCATGGACGAGCCCCCCGGAAGCAAGGTGTCGAGCACCGCCAGCGGCGTCTACGGGGCCGCCGTCCGGCGCCTGCGCGCGATCACGGAGCGGACCGCGGACAAGGAGCCCAAGTGGCGCCACCGCGGCAGCGAACTCACCACGGGCTACGACCGGCCCTGGTGACCGGCCACACAAGCAGCGTCCACACACGTTCGACGACGAAGGGCACGGAAAACGCTATGGCACCCACGTCATCGGCCGCCAAAGACGGCAGCGGCCTGATGGAGATGTCCTGGGACCCGATCACCCGGATCGTGGGGAGTCTCGGCATCCACACGAAGATCGACTTCAAGCAGAAACGGGTCGCCGAGTGCTACAGCACGTCGTCCGTGTTCCGCGGCTACAGCGTCTTCATGCGCGGCAAGGACCCGCGCGACGCCCACTTCATCACCAGCCGCATCTGCGGCATCTGCGGCGACAACCACGCCACCTGCTCGGTCTACGCCCAGAACATGGCGTACGGCGTGAAGCCGCCGCACCTGGGCGAGTGGATCATCAACCTCGGTGAAGCGGCCGAGTACATGTTCGACCACAACATCTTCCAGGAGAACCTGGTCGGCGTCGACTACTGCGAGAAGATGGTCCGCGAGACCAACCCCGGGGTCCTGGAACTCGCCGAACGCACCGAGGCCCCGCACGCCGCCGAACACGGCTACCGCACCATCGCCGACATCATGCGCTCGCTGAACCCGCTGGAAGGCGAGTTCTACCGCGAGGCACTCCAGGTCAGCCGCTACACGCGGGAGATGTTCTGCCTGATGGAGGGGCGCCACGTGCACCCCTCCACCCTCTACGCGGGCGGCACCGGCACCGTCGCCTCCGTCCAGCTGCTGACGGACTACCTGACCCGCCTCATGCGCTACGTCGAGTTCATGAAGCGCGTGGTGCCGCTCCACGACGACCTGTTCGACTTCTTCTACGAGGCCCTCCCGGGCTACGAGGAGGTCGGCCGCCGCCGCGTCCTGCTCGGCTGCTGGGGCGCGCTCAACGACCCCGAGCACTGCGACTTCACCTACGCCAACATGACCGACTGGGGCCGACGGATGTTCGTCACCCCCGGCATCATCGTCGACGGCAAGCTGGTCACCAACGACCTCACGCAGATCAACCTCGGCATCCGCATCCTGCTGGGCAGCTCCTACTACCAGGACTGGGAGGGCCAGGAGAAGTTCGTCACCCACGACCCGCTCGGCAACCCCGTCGACCCCCGCCACCCCTGGAACCAGCACACCATCCCGGCGCCGCAGAAGCGCGACTTCGACGACAAGTACAGCTGGGTGATGTCCCCGCGCTGGTTCGACGGCAAGGAACACCTCGCCCTCGACACCGGCGGCGGCCCCATCGCCCGCCTGTGGTCCACCGCCCTGTCCGGCCTCGTCGACTTCGGCTACGTCAAGGCCACCGGCCACAGCGTCGTCATCAACCTGCCCAAGTCGCTGACCAAGCCGGAGACCACCTTCGAGTGGAAGATCCCGAAGTGGAGCAACGCCCTGGAACGCAACCGGGCCCGCACCTACTTCCAGGCCTACGCCGCCGCCTGCGCCCTGCACTTCGCCGAGCAGGCGCTCGACGAGGTACGCGCCGGCCGCACCCAGACCTGGGAGAAGTTCGAGGTGCCCGACGAGAGCATCGGCTGCGGCTTCACCGAGGCCGTACGCGGCGTCCTCTCCCACCACATGGTGATCAGGGACGGCAAGATCGCCAACTACCACCCGTACCCGCCGACCCCCTGGAACGCCAGCGTGCGCGACAGCTACGGAACGCCGGGACCCTACGAGGACGCGGTGCAGAACACCCCGATCTTCGAGGAGAACTCCCCGGAGAACTTCAAGGGCATCGACATCATGCGGGCCGTCCGCAGCTTCGACCCCTGTCTGCCCTGCGGCGTGCACATGTACGTCGGAGGCGGCAGGACGGTCGAGACCACGCACGTGCCCACCGGCCTGAGCGGACTGGCCGGATGAGCGCCGCCGACCGGACCGCACAGCGGGTCGAGGAACTGCTCGACCGGCTCTCGGCGTCGGCCGACCCGGCCGTCCACGACACCGCCGAAGAGCTCGTCCGCGCGCTCATGGAGTTCTACGGCCTCGCGCTGCAACGCGCCGTCACCCTGCTGTCCGGACGCAGCGGCAACCCGCTGCGCGCCCTGCTCGACGACGACATCACCGCCGGTGTGCTCGCCCTGCACGACCTCCACCCCGACGACGTCCGGGCGCGCGTCCAGCGGGCCCTCAAGTCCGCGGACGCCGCGGGGACGGAGGTGACCGCCCACGACCCGGAGACCGGCACCCTGCGGCTGCGCGCCGGTGCGAGCGGCGGCGGGTGCGGCTGCTCCGGAAGCACGGCGGACCGCCGGGAACGCATCGAGGCGGCTCTCGCCTGCCACGCACCCGAGATCGCCGCCGTGGAGTTCGTCGAGGCCCCCACCGAACGCGAGCCCGTGCTCCTGCAGATCGCCCGCGCCCCGTCACCGCCCGCCTCCGGCGGGGAGGCCCCGTGACCGGCCCCGCACGGACACGGGGGCTGCGCCGGTTCACCGCCCCGCGGCCACCGGCGGTCGAACGCTGCGAACTGTGCTCGCTCCCCGTGCCCGAGACACACCGTCACCTCGTCGACTCCGAACGGCGCGCCCTGGTGTGCGCCTGCACCGCCTGCGCCCTGCTCTTCGACCGGGAGGGCAGCGGCACCGGACGCTTCCGCACCATTCCGGGCCGCTGGCTGAGCGAACCGGAGGACCGCCTGGACCAGCGGGGCTGGCACGCGCTCGGCGTGCCGGTGGACGTCGCCTTCTTCTTCCGCGACGCCGCCCGGGGACGCCTGGTCGCCCTCTACCCCAGCCCGGCCGGGGCGACGGAGAGCCAGGTGGACCCCGCCGCCTGGGACGCCGCCTTCGCCGGTTCCGCCCTGGCGCACGCGCTGGCGGAGGACGTGGAGGTCCTCCTGGCGCGCCGCACCGACGAGCGCGTCACCTGCCACCTCGTACCCGTCGACGCCGCCTACGCACTCGTGGGCCGGCTGCGACGGCACTGGCGCGGCTTCGACGGCGGGCCGCGGGCCCGTGCCGAGCTCGACGCGTTCTTCGCCGAGGTGGACCGCCGCAGCGTTCCCGCCCCCGCGCCCGCGCCGCCCGCCGCGTCCCGAGGAGCCACCCCGTGAGTGACCTGACCTTCGCGTGCACCGGGGTCCGTGGCGACCCGCACGCCGCCGGGCCCACACTCGTGTTCCGGCTGCGCATCACCGCCGACGCCGCCGAACGCGTCCACGCCCTCGCGCTGCGCTGCCAGATCCGCATCGAGCCCGCCGGACGCCGCTACAACGCCACCGAGGCCACGCGCCTGGGCGACCTGTTCGGCGAGCCGTCACGGTGGGCCGCCAGCATGAAGCCCCTCCAGTTCGCGCTCGTGTCCGTCATGGTGCCCGGGTTCTCCGGGATCACCGAGATCGATGTGCCGGTGCCCTGCACCTACGACCTGGACATCGCCGCCACCAAGTACTTCGAGGCGCTCCAGGAGGGCGCGGCACCGCTCACGCTGCTCTTCTCCGGGACGGCCTTCCGGGGCGAGCGCGGCTTCCGGGTCCAGCCGGTGCCCTGGGACCGCGAGGCGACCTGCCCGCTCCCCGCCGCCGTCTGGCGGCAGACCATCGACGAGCACTTCCCCGGCTGCGGCTGGCTCCGGCTGCCCCGCGACACCATGGACGAGCTGCGCGCCTACCGCTCCCGGCACGCCCTGCCCTCGTGGCACGAGACCGTCACCCGCCTGCTCCAGGCCGCGGAACACGACCGGGACGAGCCGCGCGCGGAGGTGGCGACCCCATGACGACGAGCCACCCGGCCAACGCCGCCGAAGCACTCTTCGACACCGCGCGCCACGCCGCCGACGCCGTCCTCTTCGAGGGCTATGTGCTCTACCCCTACCGCGCCTCCGCGGCGAAGAACCGGCTGCGCTGGCAGTTCGGCGTGCTCGTGCCCCCGCGGTGGGACGGCGTCGAAGGAGAGCGCGGCACCCAGCGCACGGAATGCCTGATGGAACCCCGGACCGGCGCCGAACTCCACGTACGCGTACGGTTTCTGCGGCCACAGCGGCGCGCCGTGCAGCGGTCCGCGGCGCCCGACGGCGGAGGCGACCGGTTCGAGACGGTCGAGACGCTGGAACTGGCCGACCGGGTCCTCGTGCCCTGGGACGAGGGCGTGGAGGAGAGCGTCGACGTGCGTGTGCCCGTCGACGAACTGGGACCCGAGCCCAAAGAGTTCCCCTTCTCCCTGGCCGCGGCCGACACGACCGAGACCGTCCGCGACGAGCACGGCCGCACCGTGGGGCGCCTGGTGCGGCGCCGCGAGGAGATGTCGGGCCGCCTGCGGCTCGCCGCGGCCGAACTGCCCGGCCCGTACCGGGTCATGCGGCTGACCGCTCTCCTGGAGAACACGACACCCGTCGCGGCGCCCCCCGGAGCGCGCCTCGCCCGCGAGGACGTTCTGCCGCACTCGATGGTGTCCGCCCACCTGATGGCCGGGCTCACCAGGGGCGGGTTCCTCTCGATGACCGACCCGCCCCAGTGGGCGTCGGCGGCGGTCGCCGAGTGCCGCAACGAGCACACCTGGCCCGTGCTCGCCGGGGCCGACCGGGGCAGTGACGTCATCCTGTCCTCGCCGATCATCCTCGAGGACCATCCGCGGATCGCCCCGGAGAGCCCCGGAGCCCTCTACGACGCGACGGAGATCGACGAGATCCTGGCGCTGCGCACCGCCACCCTCACCGACGACGAGAAACGCCAGGCACGCGGCACCGACGCGCGCGCCGGAGCCGTCATCGACCTGGCCGACTCCATGCCGCCCGAGGTCCTCGACCGCCTCCACGGAGCGGTACGGTCCCTGCGCGACATCACACACCCGCCCGACCCGGCCCCCGAGTACGACGTGCCGCGGCCCGAGGCCCCCTGGTGGGACCCGGGCGCCGACGCCGGCGTCGACCCCGGACGCGACAGCGTCCTCGTGGACGGGACCGCCGTCGCCGCGGGCAGCCGCGTACGACTGAGACCCGGGCCGCGGCGCACCGACGCCCAGGACATGTTCCTGCACGGCCGGGCCGCCCTCGTCGAAGCGGTCCTGCACGACGTCGACGGATCCGTCCACCTGGCGGTGACCCTCGACGACGACCCGGGCGCCGAACTCGCCCGCGCGCAGGGCCGCTTCCGCTACTTCCAACCCGACGAGGTCGCCGTACTGGAGGAACCATGAGCACACCGCGCGTCCTGATCGCGGGGCTCGGCAACATCTTCCTCGGCGACGACGGCTTCGGCGTCGAAGCGGTCGGCCGCCTCGCCCGCCGGGCCCTGCCGGACGGCGTGCGGACCCTCGACGTGGGAGTCCGCGGGGTCCACCTCGCGTACCAACTCCTCGACGGCTACGACTGCGTGGTCCTCGTCGACGCCACCGCACGCGGCGGCGCACCGGGGACCGTCTACCGCATCGACGACCCGCACACCGACCCGCACACCGGCCCGGCGTCCGTACCGGGCGCCGCCGTGATCGACGGCCACCGCATGACACCGGACGCCGTGCTCGCCCTCCTGGAGACGCTCAGCGCCGGCATGCGGGCGGCCCCTCCCGCGCGCATCCGGCTCGTCGGCTGCGAACCGGCCGACCTGTCCGAGGGGATGGGGCTGACCGACGCGGTCGAGGCCGCGATCGAGCCCGCGCTCGCGGCGGTCCTGCGGATCGTGGCCGAAGAGACCGGCCACCCGCAGGCCGCACCCCCCATGCCGTTCGCGACGAAGGAGCAGCGATCGTGAAGAAACTCGTCCTCGGCCTCCTGGCCGCCGGAACCGTCGCGGTCGTGGCCGCCAACCTCCCCGACATCAAGCGGTACCTCCGGATGCGCGAAATGTGAGGCGCCGGTGCGCGTGGCGGCGGCCGGCGCGCCGCGGCCACGCCTGTACTGAGGACGGCCGCCGGCCCGTCCACGCCACGCGGGGGAGTGACCTTGCACGAGATGTCCATCGCACTGGCCGTCGTCGGCCAGGTGGAGGAAGCCGCCCGCGCCCAAGGGCACGACGCGGTCGCGTCCGTCACCCTGCGCGTCGGCGAACTCGCCGGAGTCGTGCCCAACGCCCTGACCTTCTGCTTCGAGCTCGCCTGCGAGGGCACCGCGCTCGCCGGTGCCGCCCTCGCCACCGAGCACGTCCCGGGCCGCGCCCACTGCCCGCCGTGCGACCACGCCTGGCCGACCGGCACGCCGCCTTCCCTGACCTGCCCACGGTGCGGCCTCGCGGCGGCCGGCCTGGTGTCGGGCCGCGAACTGGAGATCGCGCGCGTGTCCTGGTCCGGCGCCACCGTCCCAGAGGAAGGCTGATCCCCCATGTGCCGAGCCACCGACCTGCGTACCGCGGTCCTGGCCAAGAACGACCACGGCGCGCAGGAACTGCGAGCCGAACTGGCGGCCCGCCGGACCGCGATGGTCAACCTGCTGTCCAGCCCCGGCAGCGGCAAGACCGCCCTGCTGGAGGCCGAACTGACCCTCGCCCGCGAGCGCGGGGTGCCCGTGGCCGCGCTCACCGCCGACCTCGCCACGGAGAACGACGCCACGCGCCTGGCCCGGTCCGGCGCCCCCGTGCGCCAAGTCCTCACGGCGGGCCTGTGCCACATCGAGACGGACATGCTGCGCGGGCACCTGGACGGCTGGCTCCCCGACGCCACACGCCTGCTCTTCGTGGAGAACGTCGGAAACCTCGTCTGCCCCGCCTCCTACGACCTGGGGGAGACCCTGCGCGTCGCCCTGGCCAGCGTGACCGAGGGAGAGGACAAGCCCCTCAAGTACCCCACGGCGTTCGGACTCGCCCATCTGGTCGTCGTCACCAAGGACGACCTGGCCGCCGCGGCGGAGTTCGACCGCGCCGCCTTCCTCGACCACGTGCGGCAGGTCAACCCGGGCGTCGAGGTCGTGTTCACCTCGGCGCGTCGCGGCGCGGGGGTGGGGCAGCTCCTGGACCGGGCGCTCGCCGCGGCCGACGGCGAGCCCGTGCACACGCCCGTGATGGCCGCGACCGCCCCGGCCGACCGGGAGCCGGTGCGGTGAGCGCCACCCCGGACGGCGTGACCAGGGCGCGGCGGCGCGTCGTCGTCCGCGGGGTGGTCCAAGGGGTCGGGTTCCGCCCGTTCGTCTACGGACTCGCCCACCGCCTGGAACTGTCCGGACACGTGACCAACACCGGCGAGGGCGTCGTCGCCGAGGTCGAGGGGACGCGGAGCGCGGTCGCGGAGTTCTGCGACCGCGTCGCCACCGACGTCCCGCCCCTGGCGGTCGTGCGGTCGGTGCGCCACGAGCCGCTGCGACCGCTGGACGACGGCGACGCGTTCCGCATCCTCCCCTCGTGCGGCGAGGGCCGCACCGCCACCCTGGTCTCCCCCGACGTCGCCACCTGCCCCGCGTGCCTGGCGGAGCTGGGCGACCCCACCGACCGGCGCTACCGCCACCCCTTCATCACGTGCACCCACTGCGGCCCCCGCTTCACCATCGTCACCGGCCTCCCGTACGACCGCGCCAACACCACCATGGGCGGCTTCCCCCTGTGCGAGCGGTGCGCGAGGGAGTACGACGACCCGGGGGACCGCAGGTTCCACGCCCAGCCGGTCTCCTGCCACGACTGCGGGCCCCGGCTGTCCCTCCTGCTGAACGAGGCGGGCCGGGCCCGGCCGACGAGCGGTGACCCCCTCGCGCGGGCCCGCCGCCTCCTGGCCGAGGGTGCGATCGTCGCCGTGAAGGGCCTGGGCGGGTACCACCTCGCCTGCGACGCCACCGACGACACTGCCGTCCGGCGGCTGCGGGAGCGCAAGGCACGTGGTGACAAGCCGTTCGCCGTGATGGCCAAGGACCTGCGCGAGGTCGAGCAGCTGGCCGAGGTGAACGACCTCGAACGCCGGCTGCTCACCGGAACACGCCGACCCATCGTGCTCCTGCGCCGCCGCGACACCCCCCGGCCCGGCGCGCCGAGCCTCTCGGACGCCGTGGCCCCGCGCTGCGCGGACCTCGGGGTGATGCTCGCCTACACCCCGGTCCACCACCTGCTGCTCGGCCTGCCCGAGGACCCCGTGGGCGCGCGGCTGCTCGTGATGACCAGCGGCAACCTGGGGGGCGAGCCCATCGTCACGGACGACGACGAGGCGCTGCGCCGCCTCGCGCCGCTCGTCGACGCCTGGCTCACGCACGACCGTGCCGTCCACGTCCCGTGCGACGACTCCGTGGTGCGGGTCTGCGACGGCGCCGAACTGCCGGTGCGGCGCTCGCGCGGCTATGCGCCCCTGCCCGTCGACCTGCCGCTTGCGGTGCGGCCCGCGCTCGCCACCGGCGGCGACCTGAAGAACACCTTCTGTGTCGCCGAGGGACGCACGGCGTGGCTGTCGGCGCACATCGGGGACATGGACGACGTCGCCACCCTCGACGCCTTCGACGCGGCCCGGCGCCACCTCGCCCACGTCACGGGCGTCGAGCCCACGACGTGGATCACCGACCGCCACCCCGGATACCGCTCGGTCCGCCTGGCCCACCGCGCCGCCCGGCGTCACCCCGTCCACCAGGTGCAGCACCACCACGCCCACATCGCCTCCGTCATGGCGGAGAACGGTCTCGACGGGTCGCGGCCGGTCATCGGCGTCGCGTTCGACGGAACCGGCCACGGCGCCGACGGAGCGGTCTGGGGAGGCGAGTTCCTCCTCGCCGACTACGACGACTTCCAGCGGGCCGCGCACCTGCGGTACACGCCACTGCCCGGCGGGGACGCCGCCGTGCGCCGCCCTTACCGCATGGCCCTCGCGCACCTGTGGGCCGCCGGGCTCGACTGGCACGAGGACCTTCCCGCCGTAAGGGCCTGCCCGCCCGCCGAACGGCGCGTCCTGGCACGGCAACTGGCCCGTACGGTGAACTGCCCGCCCACCTCCAGCATGGGACGCCTCTTCGACGCCGTCTCCTCACTGTCCGGGGTGTGCCACCACAGTGCGTACGAGGCACAGGCCGCCATCGAACTGGAGGCCGTCGCGGGGCGGGACGCCGCGCACCGCGCGGCCGGCGGATACCGGTTCGAGGTGCGCACCACGCCCGACGGCGTCCACCAGCTCGACCCGGCGCCCGTCGTCGCGGCGGTGGCCGCCGACGTGCTCGACGGCCGTCCCCGGTCCCTGGTCTCCGCCCGCTTCCACCTGGCCGTCGTCGAGGCGGTGCGGCAGACGTGCGCCCTGCTGCGCGAGCGCTCCGGCATCGCCGAGGTGGCCCTGAGCGGTGGCGTGTTCGCCAACGCGCGCCTGCTCACCGGGTGCGCGAGAACCCTCCGCGACGACGGATTCACGGTACTCAGACACCGGCTCGTACCGCCGAACGACGGCGGCCTCGCCCTCGGGCAGCTCATGGTCGCCGGCCGGAGCGCCGCGCCCGGCCTCGTACGGACCCGACAGCCCGCGCGGCAGCAGCGATGAGGAGGAACACATGTGCCTGGCGGTGCCCGGCAAGGTCCTTGAGATCGAGGAGAGAGACGGCACCCGCATGGCGTCCGTCGACTTCGGCGGCGTCGTGAAGGAGGTGTGCCTGGAGTACCTGCCCGACCTACGGATCGGCGAGTACGCCATCGTGCACGTCGGTTTCGCGCTCCAGCGCCTCGACGAGGAGTCCGCGCGCAGGACCCTGGACCTCTTCGAGAACCTCGGCCTCCTGGAGGAGGAGTTCGGCGACCCCTGGGAGCAGGCGGCCCGTACCGACACGCCGACCCCGGAGGCCGGACGATGAAATACATCGACGAGTTCCAGAACCCCGACCTCGCCCGTCGGCTCCTCGACACGATCCACGCCACCGTCACCCGGCCGTGGGCCCTGATGGAGGTCTGCGGCGGCCAGACCCACTCGATCATCCGCCACGGCATCGACCAACTGCTGCCGGAGGAGATCGAACTCATCCACGGCCCCGGCTGCCCGGTGTGCGTCACCCCCCTGGAAATGATCGACAAGGCCCTTGAGGTGGCCTCCCGACCCGGCGTGATCTTCTGCTCGTTCGGCGACATGCTGCGCGTACCGGGCACCGACCGTGACCTGTTCCAGGTGCGCGCCGCCGGAGGCGACGTCCGCGTCGTCTACTCGCCGCTCGACGCGCTGCGGATCGCCCAGGAGAACCCCGAGGCGCAGGTGGTGTTCTTCGGCATCGGCTTCGAGACGACCGCGCCCCCCAACGCCATGGCGGTGTACCAGGCGCGGCGGCTCGGCGTCCGCAACTTCAGCCTCCTGGTCTCCCACGTCCGCGTGCCTCCGGCCATCGAGGCCCTGATGACGTCACCGCAGTGCCGCGTGGACGCCTTCCTCGCCGCCGGGCACGTGTGCAGCGTCATGGGGACGCAGGAGTACCCGGACCTCGCCGCGACCCACCGCGTCCCCATCGTCGTCACCGGTTTCGAGCCGCTCGACATCCTCGAAGGCGTACGACGCGCCGTCACCCAGCTGGAGCGCGGCGAACACACCGTCGACAACGCCTACCCCCGTGCCGTGCGCGCCGAGGGCAACCCGGCGGCCCGCGACATGCTCGCCGACGTCTTCGAGGTCACCGACCGGGCCTGGCGCGGCATCGGCGTCATCCCGGACAGCGGCTGGCGCCTGTCCGGGCGCTACCGCGAGTTCGACGCCGAACACCGCTTCCAGGTCGGCGCCATCACCACCACGGAACCCGCCGCGTGCCGCAGCGGCGAGGTCCTGCAAGGGCTGCTCAAGCCCCACGAGTGCGAGGCGTTCGGCACCACCTGCACCCCGCGCACCCCGCTCGGCGCGACCATGGTGTCCAGCGAGGGCGCCTGCGCCGCCTACTACCTCTACCGCCGGCTCGGCGGCACACCCACACCCACGACAGCGGAGGCGACCCACGTTGGCTGACGTCACCCAACTCGCGGACAGCGGCACCGGACCGGCCGCACCGCCCGACTTCTCCGGGTGGACCTGCCCCGCGCCCCTGCGAGGCCAGAAACAGATCGTGATGGGCCACGGCGGCGGCGGGGCCCTCTCCGCGGAACTCGTCGACCACGTCTTCGCGCCCGCGTTCGGCGGCGCGAGCCTCGCGGCCCTGGCCGACTCCGCGGCCCTCAGCGTCGGCGGCGTGCGGCTGGCCTTCTCCACGGACTCCTTCGTGGTGCGTCCGCTGTTCTTCCCCGGCGGCAGCATCGCCGACCTCGCCGTCAACGGCACGGTGAACGACCTGGCCATGAGCGGGGCGCGCCCCGCCTACCTCTCCTGCGGGTTCATCCTGGAGGAGGGGGTCGAGATCGAGACGGTCGCCCGGGTCGCCGAGGCGCTGGGCGCCGCGGCACGCACGGCCGGGGTCGAGGTCGTCACCGGCGACACCAAGGTCGTGGAGGCCGGCCACGGGGACGGCATCTACATCAACACCTCCGGCATCGGAGCGATCCCCGCCGGTGTCGACATCCGTCCGCAGCGCGCCACCCCCGGCGACGTCGTCATCGTCAGCGGGCCCATCGGTGAACACGGCGTGGCCATCATGAGCGTGCGCGAGGGACTGGAGTTCGGCGTCGACATCCGCAGCGACTGCGCCGCGCTGGGCGGCCTCGTCGAGAGCATGCTGGACGCCGCCCCCGACATCCACGTACTGCGGGACCCGACGCGCGGCGGGCTGGCCGCCGCACTGAACGAGATCGCCACCGCGGCCTCCGTCGGCGTCGTCGTCCAGGAGCGCGCGGTGCCCGTGCCGGACGAAGTGGCCAACGCCTGCGCCGTGTTGGGCCTGGACCCGATGTACGTCGCCAACGAGGGCAAGCTCGTCGCCTTCGTACGCCCCCAGGACGCCGACGCGGTCCTCGCCGCGATGCGCGCGCACCCGCTGGGCCGCGCGGCCACGGTGATCGGCGAGTGCGTCGACGACCACGCGGGCATGGTCGTGGCCCGCACCGGCCTCGGCGGCACCCGGGTGGTGGACCTGCCCCTGGGCGAGCAGCTGCCGCGTATCTGCTGACCGGTCCCCGCCGGGCGGCGGGCCGCTCCGGCCGGCCCGCCGCCGGGCTCGGCTCAGTCGCTACAGCCAGCCCGCGAACTCCAGCAGGTTCTCGCCGTCCCGGACACGGCCCACTCGCAACGCCCGCGCCCCCGACTCCACGGCCCGGAACAGCGTCCAGCCGCGCAGCCGGTCCCGGTCCACGTCCAGGGATTCCGCCAGGCGCTTGACCCGGCGGCGGGTGATCGAGGGACCCGACGGGGAGCCGATCAGGTCCTCCACGCGGTCACGCACCAGCCGCGCCAGGTCGAAGGCACACTCGCCCACCACCGGGTCGGGGCCGACCGCCAGCCACGGCATCCGCTCGCCCTGCAACACCTTGCTCTGCCGGAACGTGCCGTGCAGCAGCTTGAGTTCGGGCGGCGCCGCCACCAGCTCCGCACGCGCCCTCACCGCCGCGTCCACGAGCGGCGCGACATCGGGGAGGGCCTTCGCCGTCGCGCGCATCGACGCCGCCTGGCGCCCGGTGCGCTCGGGCACCGTCTCGCAGTTGCGGCCCTCGGGCGGGTCCACCCAGAGCCTGCGCAGCGTGCCCGCCGCCTCCAGGAGCGCCTTGGCCTCCGGCAGCGTACGGACCGAGACCTCGGGGTGCAGCCGCTCCAGCAGCAGTGCCCCGTCCTCCACACCGGGGTCCAGAAGGCGCACCGCGCCCAGCCCGTCCCAGTGCGCGAGCGCCGCCCGCTCAGCCTCCGGACGGAACCGCGCAGGCGCCAGCTTCAGAACCGCGGGCGAACCGTCGGGCCTGCGGACATGCGCGACCAGGCTGCTGCGCCCGCCGGGCAGATGCACCCGCTCGACGCTCACCCCGCGCCGCGCCGCGGCCTCGTCCAGCTCGGCGCCCAGGCGGTCGAGCCACGCCGACGCCCCCTCGTCGCGCACCTCGCCGAGCGCGTTCGCAAGGCGCGGAGGCGGTTCGAAACCCATGCGCGAGTGATTCCCTTCGAAAGACTGCTACGTGCGGGGGCCCGCCGCGGAGGTCGGCGCGGAGCCCGAAGGCGTCGTGGGCACCGCGGCCCGTTCGGCGAGCCCAGGGAAGGCTACGCTCCCGCCACGCCACCGCACCGCGCGGACCGCGGCCTCCCGCAGCGCGTCGGCCGCCCCGCGCCGACGCTCACCGGTCGCGGCCCGTACGAGATCCGAGTACGCCCCGGCCACCTTGTCCTCGATGTCGGCCGCGAGCCGCGCCGCTGCCGCCGAGTCCGGCACCGGGAACGGCAGCGCGTAGGCGCCCGCCGACGGAGCGGGCGTGCCGCCCAGGTCCCGGACTGTGCGGCTGAGCGCGTCACGGCGCGCGCGGTGCGCGTCGTACGCGGCCTTCGCCTCACCGCGCCTGCTCTGGCGGACCCGGCCGCCGACCACCCCGTACCCGTACACCGCCGCGTGCTCGGCCCGCAGCGCGGCCTGCGCCGCCGCCAGCACCTTGTCCTCGCTCACGCCCCGTGCCCCTCTCCGCCGCGGCCCTCGCCCAGCAGGTACGCGTGACCCGCCCCGCACGCCGCCACCGACGCGATCAGCCGCGCCAGCTCGCCCGGCGTGCCGGGCTCGGCCAAGGCCGTCATCCGCTGGTCCGACATCTCCCGCTCCGCCGCGGCCAGCGCCCTGAGCACGTCCTTCTCGGCGACCGGCGCCGTGCCCGGCGAGGCCGACGCCACCGAAGCGGTCGGCGTGCTCGCCCCGCCGAAGGCCCGTACGTGCCGCTCGACCTCGTCCCGCAGCGGGCCGATCCGGTCCGCGAGCGACGGACGGGCCGCCAGCGCCTGGTCGTACTGGCCGAGCAGATCCGCGCTCCGCCGCGCCTCCCGGGCGCGCAGCCGCTGCTCCAGCCCGGCGGCCCCCGGCCCGCTCTGCCCGCCCGAGCCCCGGCCGTCGTCGGAGCAGCCCGTCAGCAGGGCCGCCCCGGCCATCGAGGCGAGCACGGTTCTACGGCGCGGCCGTCGGCGGGGCCGCGGCGGCTGAGGGGTGAGGGGCACGGGAACGTCCTCGGCGGGAGACGTACGGGGGGCGAGAGGCGAAGCGAGGCGAAGCAAGGGGGACTACGGGCGGGCTCAGAAAGGTTTCGGTGCCGCCGGGAGGCAGCGGCCGGTGATCACCGTACCTTCGCGCCGCGCCCGGTGGACGGCAACACCCCCCTGGACCGGATACGCTTTGACCCGACGCGCACAGAACGCAAGCCACGACAACAGCACACGCGGCCGAGGAGTCACCCGGATGAGCACCACCCAGCACGAGAGGCTGCGAGAACTACTGGAGCCGCTCGTCAGCTCGCAGGGACTCGAACTGGTAGAGGTCGAAGTGGCCTCCGTCGGACGCAAGCGCGTGCTGCGTGTGGTCGTCGACTCCGAGCAGGGAGCCGATCTCGACAAGGTCGCCGATGTGAGCCGCGCGCTCTCGGCGAAGCTCGACGAGACGGACGCGATGGGCGAGGGGGAGTACGAGCTGGAGGTCGGCACCCCCGGCGCCGAGCGCCCCCTGACCGAGCACCGGCACTACGTCCGTGCCACGGGACGCCTCGTCAAGTTCCAGCTCGCCGAGGGCGGCGAGCTCGTCGCGCGCATCCTCAAGGCCGACGACGACGGCATCGACCTCGAGGTTCCGGGCGTCAAGGGCCGCAAGCCCACCGCCCGCAGACTCGGCTTCGCGGACATCGCCAAGGCGCGCGTCCAGGTCGAGTTCAACCGCAAGCCCACTGACGACGACGCATAACAAAGACATGCTGAACAGAGAAGAGGAGGCGTAGCCGTGGACATCGACATGAGCGCCCTGCGGGGTCTGGTCCGGGAGAAGGAGATCTCCTTCGATCTGCTGGTCGAGGCGATCGAGTCGGCCCTCCTCATCGCCTACCACCGCACCGAGGGAAGCCGCCGCCACGCGCGCGTGCAGCTCGACCGCGACAGCGGCCACGTGACGGTCTGGGCGAAGGAGGACGCGGCCGACCTGGAAGAGGGCCAGGAGCCGCGCGAGTTCGACGACACCCCGTCCGACTTCGGCCGCATCGCCGCCACCACCGCCCGGCAGGTCATCCTGCAGCGCCTGCGCGACGCCGAGGACGACGCGACGCTCGGCGAGTACGCGGGCCGGGAGGGCGACATCGTCACCGGTGTGGTCCAGCAGGGCCGCGACCCGAAGAACGTCCTGGTCGACATCGGCAAGCTCGAGGCGATCCTGCCGGTGCAGGAGCAGGTGCCGGGCGAGGAGTACCCGCACGGCGCGCGCCTGCGCTCGTACGTGGTCCGGGTCGCCAAGGGCGTCCGCGGCCCGTCCGTGACGCTGTCGCGCACCCACCCCAATCTGGTGAAGAAGCTCTTCGCGCTGGAGGTGCCGGAGATCGCCGACGGCAGCGTGGAGATCGCCGCCATCGCGCGTGAGGCCGGTCACCGTACGAAGATCGCGGTGCGCTCGACGCGGAGCGGGCTCAACGCCAAGGGCGCGTGCATCGGCCCGATGGGCGGACGTGTGCGCAACGTCATGGCCGAGCTCAACGGCGAGAAGATCGACATCGTCGACTGGTCGGACGACCCGGCGGAGATGGTCGCCAACGCGCTCTCCCCGGCCCGCGTCTCCAAGGTCGAGGTCGTCGACATGGCGGCCCGTTCGGCCCGGGTGACCGTGCCGGACTACCAGCTCTCCCTCGCCATCGGCAAGGAGGGGCAGAACGCGCGGCTCGCGGCCCGGCTCACCGGCTGGCGCATCGACATCCGCCCGGACACCGAGACACCCGAGGCCGGGGCCGGGGAATAAATCCTGGCGCCCCGCGCTTGAACCACGACAGTATGTGACGAGAGACAGCCGTTCGATTCTTGCCCCAAAGGGGTGAGGTCGGTACGGGGAGGTAGACTTAAGCGTGTCTGGCCGGACGCATGCCCGCGCCTGCCCTGAGCGAACCTGTGTGGGATGCCGGGAGCGAGCGGCCAAGAGCGATCTGTTGCGGATCGTGGTGATCGAGGGCGAATGCGTCCCCGATGATCGCGGTACGCTGCCCGGCCGGGGCGCGTATGTGCACCCCGTCCTGGCCTGTCTCGACCTGGCGGTCCGCCGCCGGGCGTTCCAGAGGGCCTTCAAGGCTCCTGGTCCGTTCGACACGGCGGCCCTGCGCCACCGCGTCGAGCAGGCAACACCGTAAGACGTGCCGCACGGAACCGCCGTGCGGTCCTGGTACCTCGCGATTGGAAGTAGGTCGAGATTGCGATGAGCACTCGATGAGTACGCGATGAGTACGCCCATGAAGTAGCGACGGTCCGGCGTAACCCGGACCTAAAAGGAGCGAAGTGGCTAAGGTCCGGGTATACGAACTCGCCAAGGAGTTCGGTGTGGAGAGCAAGGTCGTCATGGCCAAGCTCCAGGAACTCGGTGAATTCGTACGGTCGGCGTCCTCGACCATCGAGGCGCCCGTTGTACGCAAGTTGACTGATGCCCTCCAGCAGGGCAACGGCGGGGCGAAGCCCGCCAAGAAGGCCGCGCCGGGCAACCCCGCGCCGGCCAGGCCCGCGGCGCCCAAGCCGTCCCCCGCGCAGGCCGCCAAGCCTGCCGCCCCGCGCCCGGCGGCCCCCAAGCCCGCCGCGGCCGAGAAGCCCGCTGCCCCGGCACCGGGTCCGCGCCCGACGCCGGGCCCGAAGCCCGCGGCGAAGCCGAAGCCGGCCACCCCGGCCCCGGCGACCCCCGAGTTCCAGGCC
>NZ_JAPHNL010000284.1 GCF_026274175.1 Streptomyces beihaiensis | reverse complement strand
CTCGCGGCCCGGCACACCGACGGCCTCGCCCTGGGCCGCGCCGGACGCTGGACGCAGGCCGGCGAGGTGCACCGCGCGGTCGCCGCCGCGCGCGAACAGGCCCTCGGCCCCGATCACCCCGACACTCTCACCAGCCGCTACGAGATCGCCATGGGCCTGAGCCGTACCGGCCACCCCGCCGAGGCGCTCGCGGAGTTCCGCCGCGTCGTCGCCGGGCGCGAGCGGGTGCTCGGAGCCGACCACCCGGAGACTCTCGGCGCCCGTCAGGAAGTCGCGTACGTCCTCGGCAAGCTGAAGCGGTACGGCGAGGCGCACCGGATGTACACGGACGTCCTCGCCGCCCGTGAGCGCACCATGGGGCCCGACCATCCGGACACCCTGCGCTGCCGCCACAACCTGGCGTTCAACCTCAGACGCCTCGGCCGTCTCGACGAGTCCTACCGCATGGCCGTGGACGTCGCCGAGGCGCGCGCCCGCGTGCTGGGCGCCGACCACCCCGACACCCTGGTCACCCGCTGCGAAGTCGGCTACACCCTTGCCCGGTCGGGCCGATGGGCCGACGCGTTGCGCACCTACGAGTACGTGGCCCGAGCGCGCGCCGCGTCGCTGGGCGCCGACCACCCCGACACCCTCGCCGCCCGCTACGAGATCGGCGTCAGTCTCGGCCGGCTCGGCCGCGGCGCGGAGGCGCTCGCCCTCTACCGCGAACTCGTCCGGGACCGCACCCGTGTCAGCGGTCCCCACCACCCCGAGACGCTCCGCGCCCGCCACGGACTCGGCGTCAACCTCGGCCGCACGGCCCGCTGGGAAGAGGCGCTCGCCGAGGCCCGGGACGTGTGCGCGCTGCGCGAACGGGTTCTGGGCCCCGACCACGTCGACACCGTCGTCAGCCACCGCGAGGTCGCCGTCGCCCTCGGCTGGCTGGGCCGCTGGCCGGACGCGCTCGTCGAGTACCGCACGGTCGCCGACGCCCACACCCGCGCTCTGGGGGAGGCGCACCCCCAGACCCTGGCGAGCCGCACCGACGAGGCGCACTGTCTGGAGCAGCTCGGCCGATCGTCCGAGGCCGTGGAGCTGTACCGGCGCGTCACCGCACTGCGCGGCCAGGACTGACGGGCGGCCGCCCGGCGCCAGAGGTCCGGGACACGGCGGAGCGGCGCCCTGTCCGCGGCGCCGCGCACGTGCTACCAAGACGCATGCCCGCACACAGCGCCAGCTCCCGTGCAATTTCCCGTTCCCGTTCCCGTTCCGTGTCCGGTTCCGGCGACGTCGTCATCGTGGGCGGCGGCCACAACGCCCTGGTCGCCGCCGCCTACCTCGCCCGCGCCGGCCGCGCGGTCACCGTCCTCGAACGGCTCGACGCCACCGGCGGCGCCGCCGTCTCGACCCGGCCGTTCCCGGGCGTGGACGCCCGCCTCTCCCGCTACTCGTATCTCGTCAGCCTGATGCCGAAGAAGATCCTCGGCGACCTCGGGCTCGCCGTCGACATCCGCCCGCGCACGATCTCCTCGTACACGCCCACCGTCCGCGCCGGCCGCTCCACCGGCCTGCTCGTCGGCGGCGGCACCGAGCGCACGCGCGCCTCGTTCGCCCGGCTCACCGGCGGCGAGGGCACGTACGAGGCGTGGACCCGTTTCCACGCCATGACCCGACGCGTGGCCGAACGTGTCTTCCCCACGCTGACCGAGCCGCTGCCCACCCGGGCCGAACTGCGCGCCCGCGTCGATGACGAGGCGGCCTGGCGGATGCTGTTCGAGGAACCCATCGGCGTCGCCGTCGAGCGGTACTTCGACGACGACCTGGTGCGCGGCGTCGTCCTCACCGACGCGCTCATCGGCACCTTCGCCGACGCCCACGACCCGGCGCTCGCCCAGAACCGCTGCTTCCTCTACCACGTCATCGGCAACGGCACCGGCGACTGGGACGTGCCGGTCGGCGGCATGGGCGCGCTCACCGACGCGCTCGCGGCGACGGCACGCGCCGCGGGCGCCCGGTTGCTCACCGGCTGCGAGGCCACCCGTATCGAGACCGACGGCCGCACGGCGGAGGTGGCCTACCGGACGGGCGAGGGCGAGACGACCGTTCTGGGCGCCCGGCACGTCCTCGTGGGAGCCTCGCCGCAGGAACTCGCCCGGCTGCTCGGCGAGAGCGGCCCCGCACCGGCCGAGGGCGCCCAGCTCAAGGTCAACATGCTGCTCAAGCGGCTGCCGCGGCTCAAGGACCCGGACGTCGACCCGCGCGACGCGTTCGCCGGGACGTTCCATGTCGGCGAAGGGTACGGCGAGTTGGCCGCCGCGTATGCCGAGGCGGCCGCCGGACGGCTGCCGAGCGCGCCGCCCGGGGAGATCTACTGCCACTCACTGACCGACCCGACGATCCTCGCCCCCGAGCTCGCCGAGAGCGGCCACCACACCCTCACCCTGTTCGGACTCCACACCCCGGCCCGCCTGTTCACCACCGACAACGAAGGGACCCGCGCCGACCTGCTCGCCGCCACCCTCGCCGGACTCGACGCGCACCTCGCCGAACCGATCGCGGACTGCCTCGCCGAGGACGCCGACGGCCGCCCCTGCATCGAGGCGAAGACCCCGCTGGACCTCGAACGTGAGCTGCGCCTGCCCGGCGGGAACATCTTCCACCGTGCCCTGGCGTTCCCGTACGCCCAGGAGGGCACGGGCCGTTGGGGCGTGGAGACCGCGCACCCGAACGTGCTGCTGTGCGGGGCGGGCGCGGTGCGCGGCGGCGGCGTCAGCGGCATCCCCGGCCACAACGCCGCCATGGCGGTCCTGGGCCGGTAGCCGTGCACGGCTCTGCCGCACCGGCCTGGTGTACGGTCGGCTGTCGACCGCGACATACGAGAAAACGGGTGGAGCCACGATGACCCCTCGCCGGGCGGACGGCGCCCCGACCTTCACCGAACAGGCCCGCCGCCGCCAGCTCATCGAGTGCACCATCGACCTGATCGGCACACGCGGCCTCCCGGCGACGTCCCTGTCGGCGATCGCCAAGGAGGCGGGCCTGTCGAAAGCGGCCGTCCTCTACCACTTCTCCTCCAAGGACAACCTCACGCAGGCCGCGCTCGACCACGTCATCGGCGAGTTCCTGGGTTACGTCACCGAGCGGATCACCCGCGAGAGCGATCCGCGTGACGCCGTCATCGCCTACGTGCGGGCGCTGGTCGGCTACCAGCGCGACCACCGGCGGCACGTCCGCGTCATCACCGAGACGCTCCTCGACGACCGCGGCGGCACGCGCCTGAAGACCCCCGGCCGGCACGACGTGGGCGGGCGCTGGCAGGCGCTCGCCCAGATGCTGGAGGCGGGGCAGAAGGCCGGCCGGTTCCGCGCGTTCGACACGCGGACGGTGGCCCTCGCCGTCGGGGGCGCCATCGACGGCGTGATCGGCCAGTGGCTGAGCGACCCCGAACTCGACCTGGACGCCGCCGCCGAGGAGCTGGTGACGTTCACCCTCAACGCCATCGACCGCCGATGACCGCGACCCCCGCCACGTGCCCGGCGGGGTCCGGCGGCCGCTGAACGGGTCCCGGCGCGCGAAGTCCGGCGCGTGCTCGATCGGTCAGGCGATCCGGTGGATCGCTCGTCGATCTCTTGCCGGCCCCTTGCGGATACCCCATGGATCTGACGCAGCATCAGAAAAGCCCTTCCGTCGTCCGGCCGGCTGCGGCATCCTGCGGCCATGCAGACGGAGCTGAGCAAGAAACTGGGGATCGAGCACCCCGTCTTCGGCTTCACACCATTTCCCGCGGTGGCAGCCGCCATCAGCAGGGCTGGCGGATTCGGGGTGCTCGGCGCGGTTCGCTACACGGCACCCGACGAGCTCAAACGCGATCTCGACTGGCTGGACGCCCACGTAGGCGACCACCCGTACGGCCTCGACGTCGTGATGCCCGCCAAGAAGGTCGACGGCGTCACCGAGGCCGACGTCGAGGCGATGATCCCGCAGGAGCACCGCCGGTTCGTCCAGGAGACCCTGGCCGAACACGGCGTGCCCGAACTCGACGACGGCGAGGCATCCGGCTGGCGGATCACCGGCTGGATGGAACAGGTGGCGCGCGGCCAGCTCGACGTCGCCCTCGACTACCCCATCAAGCTGCTCGCCAACGCCCTCGGCTCGCCCCCGGCCGACGTCGTGGCCCGCGCACACGACCACGACGTCCTCGTCGCCGCGCTCGCCGGCAGCGCACGCCACGCGCGCAAGCACGCGGACGCGGGCATCGACATCGTCGTCGCCCAGGGCTACGAGGCGGGCGGCCACACCGGCGAGATCGCCTCCATGGTGCTCACGCCCGAAGTCGTCGACGCCGTCGACCCGTTGCCCGTCCTCGCGGCAGGCGGCATCGGCAGCGGCCGCCAGGTCGCCGCCGCGCTCGCCCTCGGCGCGCAGGGCGTGTGGCTCGGCTCGGTGTGGCTGACGACGACCGAGGCCGACCTGCACTCGCCCGCCCTCACCCGCAAGCTGCTCGCCGCGGGATCCGGCGACACGGTGCGCTCGCGCGCGCTGACCGGGAAACCGGCGCGGCAACTGCGCACCCGGTGGACGGACGCGTGGGACGACCCGGCGGGGCCGGGCACGCTGCCGATGCCCCTGCAGGGCCTGCTGGTCGCCGAGGCGGTGTCCCGCATCCAGAAGCACGAGGTGGAACCGCTGCTCGGCACGCCGGTCGGGCAGATCGTCGGCCGGATGAACGCGGAGCGGAGCGTCCAGGAGGTCTTCGACGAACTGACCCGGGGGTTCGAGCAGGCGATCGACCGGATCAACCGGATCGCGGGACGGTGAGCTGCGCGAGCAACCGGAACGCGCCCGCACCCGCCCACTGACAGAACCCCGCAGACCCATGGATCGGGACCACAGGAGGAGAGCCGCCCCATGAGCACACCCCCCAACGGCTTCTGGGCCCAAGCCGCAGCCGCCCCCGACCGCACCGTGCTCCACGCCCCCGACGGGCAACCCTGGTCGGCGGGCGAACTCCACGCTGCCGCCAACCGGATGGTCCACGGCCTTCGCGAGGCCGGGCTCACCCGGGGGGACGCCTTCGCCGTCGTCCTGCCCAACGGCGTCGAGTTCCTCACGGCCCACCTCGCCGCCCAGCAGGCCGGCTTCTACCTGGTGCCGGTCAACCACCACCTCGTGGGCCCGGAGATCGCCTGGATCGTCTCCGACTCCGGCGCGAAGGCGCTCCTCGCCCACGAACGGTTCGCCGACGCGGCACGCGCCGCGGCCGACGAGGCGTGCCTGCCCGCCGCGCAGCGCTACGCGGTCGGCGAGATCGACACGTTCCGCCCGTACGGCGACCTGCTCGCCGGGCAGAGCCCGAACCCGCCCGAGGACCGCACCCTCGGCTGGGTCATGAACTACACCTCCGGCACCACGGGCCGCCCACGAGGCATCCGTCGCCCGCTCCCCGGCAAGCTCCCGGAGGAGACCTACCTCGGCGGCTTCCTCGGCATCTTCGGCATCAAGCCCTTCGACGACAACGTCCACCTGGTCTGTTCGCCGCTCTACCACACCGCCGTGCTGCAGTTCGCGGGCGCGTCCCTGCACATAGGGCACCGGCTCGTCCTCATGGACCGGTGGACGCCCGAGGAGATGCTCCGCCTGATCGACACGCACGCCTGCACGCACACCCACATGGTGCCCACCCAGTTCCACCGGCTCCTGGCCCTGCCGCGGCAGGTCAAGGACGCCTACGACGTGAGCTCCATGCGGCACGCCATCCACGGCGCGGCCCCCTGCCCCGACCACGTCAAGCGCGCCATGATCGATTGGTGGGGGACATGCGTGGAGGAGTACTACGCGGCCAGCGAGGGCGGCGGCGCGTTCGCCACGGCCGAGGACTGGCTGAAGAAGCCGGGTACCGTCGGCAGGGCCTGGCCCATCAGCGAACTGGCCGTCTTCGACGACGACGGCAACCGGCTGCCGCCCGGCGAACTGGGCACCGTCTACATGAAGATGAGCACGGGCCAATTCTCCTACCACAAGGACGAGCACAAGACGCGCGAGAACCGCATCGGCGACTACTTCACCGTCGGCGACCTGGGCGTCATCGACGAGGACGGCTACCTCTTCCTGCGCGACCGCAAGATCGACATGATCATCTCGGGTGGCGTCAACATCTACCCCGCGGAGATCGAGTCGGCGCTCCTGAGCCACCCCGCGGTCGCCGACGCGGCCGCCTTCGGCATCCCGCACGACGACTGGGGAGAGGAGGTCAAGGCCGTCGTGGAGCCGGCCGAAGGACACACCGCCGACGCCGCCCTCGCCGCCGACATCCTCTCCCACTGCGAGCGCCGTCTCGCCGGATACAAGCGGCCCAGGAGCGTCGACTTCATCGCCACCATGCCCCGCGACCCCAACGGCAAGCTCTACAAGCGCCGCCTGCGGGACCGGTACTGGCAGGGGCGAACCAGGGCCGTGTGACCACCGGCCGCGCCCCCTGCCCGCGGCGCGGACGACGTCGGCGGAGAGAGGTGCCGGCCCACGCACGCGAACACCTCGCCCACACAAGGCGCCCAGAAGGATCGTCGTCGAAGGCGCCCGGAACGCACCGGCCCCCGGCGGGAATCGACTCCCGGCCGGGGGCGGGCGCGGTCACGTCAGCCGTCGTTCTCCGCCGACGGGATGTACGCACCCGGCACGTCCTTGGGCGCGTAGATCTTGTGCTCGCCCGGGTAGGGCTTCGTCCAGCCGTGCGTCTGGTACCACGTGAGGTGGTTCATCTGCGCGGGGTTGGCGTAGTCCGGCACCGCGTGCGGGCCCGTCAGGCGCTGCTTCGACTTCCACGCCTCCCACTCCCGCGCGAGCTTGCGCTCCGCGGAGGGAACCTTGGTGGAGGGCACGGCCGCCGCCCTCCTGCTCTGCGCGGCGGGAGTGTCCACGCCGCAGGACGGCGGCGTCTTGAGGCCGTCGGTCAGCGACGTCCGGTTGGGCAGCGCGGTGAACGGCGTGGTGTCCGCCTTCTTCGTGAACGCGGCCGTCATCGGCGTGGCAGCGCTGTCCTTCTGGTTCATCGGGTGGATCCCGAGGATCTGCTCGATGGTGCGGATCATCGTGATCTGCGAGTAGTAGTGGCTGTCGACCACACCGTGCTTCGCGTAGGGGCTGATGATCTGCACCGGCGCGCGGTGGCCGTCGACGTGGTCGAGACCCGCCTGGGAGTCGTCCTCGACCACGAAGATCGCGGAGTCCTTCCAGTACTTGCTGTGCGAGATCTCGTCGACGATCCGGCCGGTGGCCAGGTCGTTGTCCGCGACCTGCGCGGGCGCGCTCGCCGGGCCTCCGGTGTGGTCGCTGGAGAGCCACAGCATGTTGAGGTTCGCCGGACCGTTCTTCTCGAAGTCACGCTTCCAGATCTCGGCGCGGTACACGTCGGGGACGCTGGTGTCGAACTTCGGGAAGCCGTGCACCGACACGGAGTTGAGCGAGGGGATCGGCGAGGACGACATCAGCGGGTAGGCGGTGTCCTGCCCGGTCGACGCCATGTTCTTGCTGTCGCAGTACAGGTTCTGCCAGCTCGCGCCCGACGGCTTGGTCAGGAACTGCTGGAACTCGCCGAAGTCGCGCACGGACTTGCCCGCGTTCTGGGCGCCGGTCCACAAGAACCCGGACCGCTGGTGGCCCAGCGCGTCGTCCTCGGTGTCGTAGCTGCGCTTGTACTCGCCGGCCGAGGACTCGGTGTACTCCGGGTTGTCGGCCTGCATCAGCCAGTTGTGGCCCTCGGCGGAGTTGGTGCCGATGTCGTACGTGTTGTCGTACAGGCCGAACTGCCGGGCGAGGGCGTGCTGGTTGGGCGTGACGTTCTCACCGAACTCGGTGAGCGCCGCGTCGCCGTTGCCCTCCTTCATGTCACCGTAGACCTGGTCGTAGGTGCGGTTCTCCTTGACGATCAGGAACACGTGCTTGATCGTCGACGGGTCGCCGAGCCGCTTCGGCACCGGCACCGGCTTCACGTGGCGCGCGGCGTCGGCCCGCCGGACCGAGCCGCGGGTCCAGCCGTTCTGCCGGAAGACCTTGGAGGTCTCGTGGCGGATCTTCGCGTCGGACGGCAGCGTGAAGCGCTGCAGGCTCGACGTCGTGTCGTGGGTGTTGTGCCCGCCCCGGTCGGTGGGCCGCAGCGCGTCGACGCCGCGGGTGTTGGAGACCAGCACCTTGCCGCCGACCGTGGCGATGTCCGACGGGAAGTAGTCCGTCGGCAGCAGGCCCACGTAACTGACGGGCTCCTGCGGCGACGTGTAGCGGTAGACGGCGACGGCGTCGGCGCGGCCGAGCGTCACCAGGAGCCGTCCGTCGTGGGTGAGGGTCACCGCGTCGGGCTCGTAGCCGACCGTCGCCTCGGGCCACGGCTTGGTGGAGATGGTCTGGACGACCTTGCCCTTGGCGGTGTCGATCACCGACACGTCGTCGGAGGCGGTGTCGGTGACGAACACCGCGCCGCTCTGCGCGTGCAGGGCCGTCGGGTGCAGTCCGACGTCGATGCTCGACGGGGCGGCCGACGGGTGCGCCAGGTCGATGACGCTGACCGTGCCGGTGGTGGTGGCCCCCGTCCGGGTGTCGGCCGGGACCTGCGTCCCGTACGAGTTGAGGGTCGTGTCGCCCGCCTTGGCGGGGCGGCCGCCCTCGTTGCTGACGTAGAGCTTGCCGCCCGCCTCGACCATGTCGCGCGGCGCGTTGCCCACGGCCCAGCTGTGCTCGATCGCGCCGGTCGCGGCGTCGAGCGCGACGACCCGGTTCTGCCCGTTGACCGCCGCGTACACGGTGGAGCCGTCCGCGGAGAACACCGGCGCGGCGACCAGAGCGTGCTTGGCGCCGTCCGCCGGGATGCTCACGGTCTTCGGGTCGGAGAGGCTGCCGTCGGCGTGCACGGTGAACCTGGTGTAGCCGTCGATCTGCCCGAGCCACAGCTGGCGGCCGTCGGGCGAGTACGTCGGGCCTTCCTGCCCCACCTTGTTGCCGGCGATGCGCAGGTCGTCCGACGCGTTGGTGCCGATGCGCTGCTGCACCCTGCCGACCTTGCCCGAGCGCAGGTCGACGATGTCGAGCGTCGCCGGGCCGTCGGCCAGCGAGGCCGCGAGGTGGGTGCCGTCCGGGCTGACCGACGACGACATGATCTTGCCGTCGTTCAGCACGAGGCGGTCGCCGTACGGGGAGATGTACTGGTCGTCGGAGACGACCTGGCCGCGGTGGGTGACCTGGCCGACGTGCTCGGTGCCGAACTGCCGGGTCTGCGCGAAGGCGGTACCGGCGACCGCCAGGGCGAGCGCGGCGATGCCCGCGGTGGTGAGCGGTCTGCGGCGGCCTATGCGTCCGGCGAGGGAGCCGGACCGGTCCGTGCCGACACGCCGGCGGCGGCGTGTTACCTGCATGAGGACATCCCTTCGGGGTGGTGGAACGGAGGTGCTGGGGGTGGTGGTTCAGTGGGCCGCGGCGAGCAGTTCGACGTTGCCGTCGAACTGCCACAGCGGGTTCGGTGCGTCGCCGGTCGCGGTGCGCACCAGGAAGTAGCCGTTGACGTCCTTGGGTCCGTCGCCGTCGGCGACGAACCGCCCGTCGGCGGTGATGTCGAGCTGGTAGATCGCCTGGCCGGTGGCGGCGACGTCGGGAAGGTGCCAGGAGACGACGCAGCGCCAGTCGTTGCCCGCGCCCTGGGCGCCGTCACCGACGCCGCTCTTGGTGCAGGCAGCCGACGCCCTGAGCTGCGCCTCGGTGACGGCCGGCCGGTGCAGGTCCGCCGTCTGGACGCGGTAGAGGTGGGCGAAGGCCGTGGCGAGGGAGCGCTGCACCTTCGCCCGCGTGATCCCCGAGCCGGTTGCGGGGGCCGCCGCGCCGACGGCCGCGACGCTCACCGCGAGCAGTGCGGCGAGCGGCAGCACTCCGACGGCGAGCGCGCGCCGGCCCGCGCCGGCCGCGGCCGGGTTGGTGAAGTCGCGCCGTACGAAGAGCAGATACGCGAGCGCCGTCGCGGTCACCGCCCACACCAGGGCGACTCCCACGCCGATCAGCAGCGGCCCGCTCTGCACCGGGTCGGTGAACAGACCGTTCCAGGAGACGAAGGCATAGCCCGGCAGGGCGACCCGCACACCGACCGGCAGCGGCAGCAGCTGCGCGAGCTGCATCGCCAGCGCCACGAGCGCGGGCAGCAGCAGCCCCATGGGGGAGCGGCCGAGCGTGACCGAGCCGAGCAGTCCGATCGCCGCCAGGGCGAGCGTCGGCGCGAGGGCGCACGCCCAGGCGAGAAGCACCTTGCCCGCGGCGTCGGACGCGGACAGCACATGCCCGTCGAGCCCGACCAGCGGACGGTGACCGACCGTCAGCAGCCCGCCGACCACACCGGACAACGCGAGCCCGGCCGTGAGCAGCACGATCACCGTGAGACTCGCCAGAGCCTTCGCCACGAAGATCCGCCGGGGCGAGCGCACCGCCACGAGCAGATGGCGCCAGGTGCCGAGCCGGTCCTCGGCCGCGAACACGTCACCGGCGACGAGCGAGGTGAGCAGCGGCAGCGCCCACGTCCCCGCGAAAGCGAGGATCACGAGGGGGCCCGCCCACCCGGTGGCGTGCATCCACCGGCCGAACAGGGTGTCACTGGGCAAGGTGCTCTGCTCCGCCACCGCTGCCACGAACAGCCCCGGTGCGACCCAGCAGACCAGCACCAGCAGCCGGATGCGCCACTGAGAGACCAGCTTGACCAGCTCGAAGCGGCAGCCGCGCGCCACGGAGACAGGAAGGGCCGCGGCCGGCACCCGGGCCGCGGCGCGGGTGGCCGCCGCCGGCTCGGCCCGCTCGGCCGTCGTGGGCGTCGTGGGCGTCGTCGAGGTCATCGGGCGTCCTCCTTGTGCTCGGTGAGGGCGAGGAAGGCCGCCTCCAGCGGCGAGACGACCGGGGCGAGTTCGCGCAGCGCGACGCCCGCCCCGACGAGCCGCGACACCAGCGAGTCCAGCGCGGCCACCGGCGCGCGCACGACGAGAGAGTCCGCCCCGTACCGTGTCGCGCCGCTCGACACCACGCTGATGCCGTCCGTCCCGCCGGCCAGTTCACGCGCGGCGCACGCGTCGGACGTCAGAAGCCGGTAGTCCAGTTCACGGTTCTCGGCGGCCAGCTTCGCGAGCGGACCTGAGAAGACGACACGCCCGGTCGCGACGATGGTGACCTCCTCGCACAGGGCCTCCAGGTCGTCCATGCGGTGGCTGGAGAGCACGACGGCCGTGCCGGAGGCGGCCAGGCGCTCCAGGACGCCGCGTACGTGCCGGGTGCCGGCCGGGTCGAGCCCGTTGGACGGCTCGTCGAGCACGAGCAGACGGGGCCGGGTCAGCAGGGCGGCGGCGAGGCCGAGCCGCTGCCGCATGCCGAGGGAGAAGCCTCGTACCTTGTCGTCGGCGACCTCGGTCAGGCCGACCTGGTCGAGCGCGTCGTCGATGTCGGCGCCCGCGGCGGCGCTCCTGCCGCGCCCGCGCAGCCCCGCCAGCGCGCCGAGGTTCCGGCGGGCGGTCAGCGACGGGTACAGGCCAGGACCGTCCACGAAACCGGCCACGCCGTCGGGCGCGGCGAGAGCCCTCCCGACGGGTGCGCCGAGGATCTCCAGGCTGCCGCCGTCGGCTACGGACAGGCCGAGGAGCAGCCCGAGCAACGTTGTCTTGCCCGCCCCGTTCGGCCCGGCCAGGCCGTGGATCTGTCCCCGCGTCACGTCGAGGTCGATGCCGTCCAGTGCGACGACGTCGCCGAAGCACTTGGTGATGCCGCGCGCCCTGATCGCGAGCGGACCGTCGTCCTGCCTGCCGTCACTGCCGCCCATGAGCCCCTTCTTCCGCACGCCTCAAGGACCATAAGGAGCTCACAAGGCACGGACAGGGGAGGCGAGTTGAATGGCGGGAGAACTTGAGGCGACCGGCGTACAGCTCAGCGGGCACGCAGGTCCACGATGCGCTTGATCTTGCCGACCGAGCGCTCCAGTGTCTCCGGGTCCACGATCTCGACGGCGACGCTCACGCCCACGTCGTCCTTCATGGCGACCGCGATGGCGCGCGCCGCCGCGGTTCGTTCGTCCGTCGTCGCGTCGGGGCGGGCCTCGGCGCGCACGGTCAGCGCGTCCATGCGGCCCTCGCGGGTCAGGCGCAGCTGGAAGTGCGGGGCGACGCCGGGGGTGCGCAGGACGATCTCCTCGACGGCTGTGGGGAAGAGGTTCACGCCCCTCAGAATGATCATGTCGTCGCTGCGCCCGGTGACCTTCTCCATCCGGCGGAAGGCGGGCCGCGCCGTACCGGGCAGCAGTCGCGTCAGGTCCCGTGTCCGGTACCGGACGACGGGCATCGCCTGCTTGGTCAGCGACGTGAGGACCAGCTCACCCGGCTCGCCCTCCGGCAGCACCTCACCGGTGATCGGGTCGACGACCTCCGGATAGAAGTGGTCCTCCCAGATGTGCAGGCCGTCCTTGGTCTCCACGCACTCCTGGGCGACGCCCGGTCCGATGACCTCCGACAGGCCGTAGATGTCCACGGCGTCGATGCCCGCCCGCTCCTCGATCTCGCGGCGCATCCGCTCGGTCCACGGCTCGGCACCGAAGACGCCGACCTCGAGGGACGTGGTGCGCGGATCGACGCCCTGCCGTTCGAACTCGTCGAGCAGCGTCAGCATGTACGACGGCGTGACCATGATGATCCGCGGCTTCAGGTCGAGGATGAGCCGCACCTGTCGGGCGGTCATGCCGCCGGACGCCGGGACGACGGTGCAGCCGAGCCGCTCCGCGCCGTAGTGCGCGCCCAGCCCGCCCGTGAAGAGCCCGTATCCGTACGCCACATGGACCGTGTCGCCCGGCCTGCCGCCCGCCGCGCGGATCGAGCGGGCCACCATGTCCGCCCACATCGCGAGATCGGCCTGCGTGTACCCGACGACCGTCGGCAGTCCCGTCGTGCCGCTCGACGCGTGCAGCCGGCGCACCTGGGAGCGATCCACGGCGAAGAGGCCGAAGGGATAGTTCTCCCGCAGGTCCGCCTTGACCGTGAACGGGAACCGGGCCAGATCGTCCAGCGAGGCACAGTCCCCGGGCCGCACCCCCGCCTCGTCGAACGCCCGGCGGTAGAACGGCACCCGCTCGTACACCCGGCTCACAGTGGCCCGCAGCCGCTCCAGCTGTAGCGCCCGCATCTCCTCGATCCCGAGGCGCTCGCCCTCGTCCCAGCCCTGTGTCGTCGTCGACATCATCGCCCGCACTCCCGAACTACCGACCGATCATTCGGTTGATCTGCTGGTCGTCAGTAACGCAAGGTGAGGCGGCCGACGTCAAGACATGGGCGGGCCCGTGTTGCCGCGGCATTGCCCGCAGGGCCCGCCGCCTGTGAGGATCGTGGCATGATCACGTTCGCCGCGCCGGACGGCACGGAACTCGTCTGCCACATCCGCGGCTCGGGCCCGCCGCTGGTCTGCCTGCCCGGCGGCCCGATGCGCGCCTCCGCCTACCTCGGCGACCTGGGCGGTCTGTCCGCCCACCGCACACTCCACCTCCTCGACCTGCGCGGCACCGGCGGATCGGCGGCCCCGGCCGACGCGGCGACGTACCGCTGCGACCGCCAGGTCGACGACGTGGAGGCGCTCCGCGCGCGCCTGGGCCTGGACCGGATGGACGTCCTGGCCCACTCCGCGGGCGGCGATCTTGCCGCCCGGTACGCCGCCGCCCACCCCGGGCGCATCGACCGCATGGTCCTGGTCACCTCCGCGCAGCGGGCGCTCGGGCTGCGGGCCGGCATCGAGGACCGGCGGGAGGCGGCGCGGCTGCGGGCCCACGAGCCCTGGTTCGAGGCCGCGAACGCCGAGTACGAGAAGATGCTCGCCGGCCGCGCCGACGCCGACTACCTCTACGACGCGTTCTTCTACGGCCGCTGGGACGCGCGGGCCCAGGCCCACGCCGCCCTCACCGACGAGCAGACCAACGAGGAGGCGGAGGCCCTGTACTTCTCCGAAGGCGCCTGCGACCCGCCCGCGACCCGCGCCGCGCTGTCCCGGCTCACCGCCCCGGTACTGCTGCTCGCGGGCGAACTGGACGGGGGCCCGCGCCCGGCCCTGGTGCACCGCGCGGCCGCGCACTACCCGCACGCGCGGGTCGTCGTCCAGCCGGGCGCCGCGCACTACCCGTGGCTGGACGACCCGGAGTTCTTCACGTCCCGCGTGCGGCGCTTCCTGGCCGCCCCGCGGTGACGGCAGCCGCGAGCACGTAGGGAGTCGTCGTCCCGACGGCTGTGAAGCCCAGCCGCTGAAGGATCGGCCTGCTGTCCGCGGAGGCGTCCACCTGCAGGTACCGGAACCCGCGCTCGGCCGCGACGCGCGCACGGAAGGCGACGAGCGCCCGGTAGATGCCGCGCCCGCGCCATCCGGGCACCGTGCCGCCGCTCCACAGGCTCGCGAAGTCTGTCCCGGGGTGCAGTTCGAGACGTGCCGCGCTGACCGGTTCGGCGCCGTGCAGCGCTACCACGGCGGGCACGGTCGCCGGATCCCGTTCGAGCTGCCCGCGCACCTCGTGGCCGACCGACGACCGGCAGTCCTCGAAGACCAGGTCGTGCACCCGCTCGACCAGCCCCACCTGGTCGGGCCGGGTGACCGGCAGCAGCTCGATCCCCTCCGGCGGTGTGGCATCCGTGGCCAGGGCCGCGGTCGGGGCGATCATCAGCGTCTCGGTCTCCTCGGCCACGAACCCGGCCCCGGCCAGCCGTGCCCCCAGGTCGGCGGGCTCGTCGTGCCCGTACGTCTTCCACTCGGCCTCGCGCCCCAGCTCCCGGAAGAAGCGGGCCTGTTCGGCTACGGCCGCGTCCACGGCCGCATTGCTCAGGCCGTCGAAACCGGACCACACCACCCCGTTCCACCCCGCCTTAGGTCCGACCCGCCGCACGACGTGTCCCACGTGTTCCAGCCTGACCCCGGCTTCCCAGGACCGGGCCTCGCGCCGCAACTGCCGGTCGAACAACGCCCGTACCGCTTCCTGATCCATCCGGTCACTCCAGCACCCGGCGCGGTGAGCCGCAACCGCATTAGCCTGCCGTCATGACCGCGTCCTCGGTGCCCGCCTTCTGCGACGCCCCGGCCCCTGACTACCACCGGATCTTCGGCGACTGGGACGCGAGCATGGCGCACCCGGCGGCCGCGCTCGACGCGGTCGCCGCCGAACACCTGAGGCCGGGCCCCCACCGCGTCCTGGACTGTGCCTGCGGCCCTCAGGAGCTCGCCCCGTCGGCCGACCGGGACGCGACGGCGCGCGCCCACCGGTAGTCGGCCTTGCCGCTGGGCGAGCGCCGGATGCTGTCCGTGAGGACCAGTTGGCGGGGGATCTTGTACCCGGCCAGGTGGGAGCGGCAGTGCGTCCGCAGGCGGTCCAGGGTCAGGGCGGGCGCGCCGGGTCTGAGCTGGACCACGGCGGCGACATGGTTGCCCCACTTCGCGTCCGGGACGCCCGCGACCAGCGCGTCGTACACGTCCGGATGCGACTTGAGGGCCTGCTCGACCTCCTCCGGGTAGACCTTCTCGCCGCCCGTGTTGATGCACTGCGAGCCTCGCCCGAGCACGGTGACCACGCCGTCCGCGTCGACCGTGGCCATGTCACCGAGCAGCACCCACCGCTCGCCGTCCTTCTGGAAGAACGTCTCCGCGGTCTTGCGTGGGTCGTTGTAGTAGCCCAGCGGCACGTGCCCGCGCTGGGCGACGCGGCCCACCTCGCCGACGCCGACCGGCTCGTGCGTGGCCGGATCGACCACCCGAGTACGGGAGTTGACACGCAGCATGAACCCCTTGCCGGGGCCCGAGTCCTGGGTCGCGGTGCCGTTGAAGCCGGACTCCGACGAGCCGAAGTTGTTGAGCAGCATCGCGTTCGGCACGAGCTCCTGGAACTGGGCGCGGACCGTGTCCGACATGATCGCCCCCGACGAGGAGACGCTGAACAGCGAGGAGCAGTCCGTGCCCTTGAGGGGGCCGGACAGCGCGTCGATCAGCGGACGCAGCATCGCGTCCCCCACCAGGGAGACGCTGGTCACCTTCTCCCTCGCGATGGTGCGCAGCACCTCTTCGGGCACGAACTTGCGGTGCGTGACGACCCGTTGCCCGAAGTTGAAGCCGATGAACGCCGTCAGCGTGGACGTGCCGTGCATCAGCGGGGGAGTGGGGAAGAACGTGATCCCGTCGCCGCCGGCCGCCACCCGCTCCGCGAGCTCCTCGGGCCGCCCCACCGGCTCACCGGTGGGCGCACCGCCCCCCAAACCGGCGAAGAACAAGTCCTCCTGACGCCACATCACACCCTTGGGCATGCCGGTCGTGCCGCCGGTGTAGATGATGAACTGGTCGTCTGCCGACCGAGGCCCGAACCCCCGCTCGGGTGACCCGGCCGCCTCGGCCGCCGCGAAGCCCACCGCGTCGAGCGCGGGCGCGTCTGCCGCGGGCGTGCCCACCCGGACCAGGTGGCGAAGGCCGGGTGTGCGGGTCAGGGCGGCGGCCACACGGTCGGCGAACTCGGCGTCGAAGACGAGCGCCACCAGGTCCGCGTCGCGGTAGAGGTAGACCAGCTCCTCCTCTACGTAGCGGTAGTTGACGTTGACCGGGACCACGCGCGCCTTGAGGCAGCCCAGGACCGTCTGCAGGTACTCCACCCCGTTGTACAGGTGCAGCCCCAGGTGCTCGCCGGGCTTGACGCCCGCCTCGACGAGATGGTGCGCGATGCGATTGGCCGCGGCGTCGAGCGCGGCGTACGTCAGCCTGCGTTCCGCGCCGGTACCGGGATGGTCCACGTGGACGAGCGCCTCGCGGTCGGGGACCACGTCGACGACCGACTCGAACAGGTCGGCAAGGTTGTACTCCACCGCTCCTCCTGACCCAGGCCGCATCTCGTGTGGCCGTCATCAGAGCAGAGACGGATGCGAGGCGGAAGGGGCCCTGCAGAAGAAATCTGACTGTCTGTCAGAAAACTATTGAACTGGCCCGCCGCCTCCTGCAACCTGTTCTGGTCCCGGGCGCTTTCGAGGCTCCGGCCGACGGGAGGACAGCCATGAGCGGTACCGAACATCTCGACGTGCGACGCGAGGGCGCGACCCTCGTCCTCACGCTCGACCGGCCGCAGGCCAAGAACGCCTTGTCCCTGCCGATGCTCGTCGGCCTGTACGACGGATGGGTGGCGGCCGACGCCGACGACGCGATCCGCTCGGTGGTGCTCACGGGAGCGGGCGGCGTGTTCTGCGCGGGCATGGACCTCAAGGCGCTCGCCGGAAAAGGCATGGAGGGCGAGCACTACCGCGACCGGCTCAAGGCCGACCCCGATCTGCACTGGAAGGCGATGCTGCGCCACCACCGCCCGCGCAAACCGGTGATCGCCGCGGTGGAGGGCCCCTGCGTGGCGGGCGGCACGGAGATCCTGCAGGGCACGGACATCCGGGTGGCGGCCGAGTCGGCGACGTTCGGGCTCTTCGAGGTGGCGCGCGGGCTGTTCCCCATCGGCGGCTCCACGGTGCGGCTGCAACGGCAGATCCCGCGCACCCACGCCCTGGAGATGCTGCTCACCGGCCGCCGGTACACGGCCGCCGAGGCGGCGGCGATCGGGCTCGTCGGACGCGTCGTGCCGGACGGCTCCGCCCTGGGCACGGCCCTGGAGATCGCCGAGCGGGTCAACGCGTGCGGCCCGCTGGCCGTGGAGGCGGTCAAGGCGTCGGTCTACGAGACCGCGGAGATGACCGAGGCGGACGGTCTGGCCGCCGAACTCCAACGCGGCTGGCCGGTCTTCGACACGGCCGACGCGAGGGAAGGGGCCCGCGCGTTCACGGAGAAGCGGGCGCCGGTGTTCCGGCGCGAGTAGCGGTGTGCCGCGTGTCCCCAGCGCTCCTCGAGGGGCTTGACACGCCCCGGCGGACGCGGTTTTGCCCCGACCCCGACCCACACGTCCAGGAGGCCAACGTGACCACCACGTCCCGACCGCCGGAGGTGCTCCGCGCACCCCTGGTCGTCGAATTCCCCTTCACCCGGTCCCTGGGGCCGGTCCAGTCCGCCTTCCTCACCGGCCTGCGCGAGCGCACCGTCCTCGGGGTGCGGACCACCGACGGCAAGGTGCTCGTCCCGCCCGTCGAGTACGACCCCGCCACCGCCGACGAGATACGCGACCTGGTCGAGGTCGCCGCGACCGGCACCGTCACCACCTGGGCCTGGAACCCGCGACCACGCCCCGGCCAGCCGCTCGACACCCCGTTCGCCTGGGTCCTCGTACAACTGGACGGCGCCGACACCGCCCTGCTGCACGCCCTCGACGCGCCGGGCCCCGACGCCGTCCGCACCGGCCTGCGCGTCCGAGTCCGCTGGGCGGCGCGGCGCGAGGGCGCCATCACGGACATCGCCTGCTTCGAACCGGACGACACCGCGCCAGGAGCGCGCCGGCCCGCCCCGCACGCCGGCGCGTTCGACGACCCGGTGACCGGGATCGTCGCCCCGGCCCGCCTCGACTACACGTACAGCCCCGGCGCCGCCCAGAGCCGCTACATCAACGCCCTCGCCGAGCGCCGCACCGTCGGCGAGCGGTGCCCGTCCTGCCGCAAGGTGTACGTGCCGCCCCGCGGCGCCTGCCCCACCTGCGGCATCGCCACCGACGAGCAGGTCGAGGTCGGCCCGGCCGGCACCGTCACCACGTACTGCATCGTCAACATCAAGGCGAAGAACCTCGATGTCGAAGTGCCGTACGTGTACGCGCACATAGCGCTCGACGGCGCCGGACTCGCCCTGCACGGCCGGATCGCGGGCATCCCGTACGACCAGGTGCGGATGGGGCTGCGGGTCGAACCGGTGTGGACGGACTCCCCGACAGGCGGACGGTTCCCCGACCACTACCGGCCGACCGGCGAACCCGACGCCGAGTACGACACGTACAAGGAGCTGATCTGAGTGCGGCCACCGATCCGCGACATCGCCGTCGTCGCCTTCGGGCAGACCGACCACCGGCGCACCTCCGACGAGCAGTCCGAGGTCGAGATGCTCATGCCCGTCCTGCACGAGGTGCTCGACGCCACCGGACTGAAGACCGCGGACATCGGGTTCACCTGCTCGGGATCGAGCGACTACCTCGCCGGTCGCGCCTTCTCCTTCACCATGGCCCTCGACGGCGTCGGCGCCTGGCCGCCCATCTGCGAGTCCCACGTCGAGACGGACGGCGCGTGGGCGCTGTACGAGGCGTGGACCAAGCTGCTGACCGGCGAGGCCGACACCGCGCTCGTCTACGCCTACGGCAAGTCCTCACCCGGCTCCGTGCGCGACGTGCTCACCCGCCAGCTCGACCCGTACTACGTCGCCCCGCTGTGGCCCGACTCCGTCGCGCTCGCCGCGCTCCAGGCGCGGGCGCTCATCGACGCGGGCGACACCGACGAACCCGCCCTCGCCCGGATCGCGGTCCGCAGCAGGCGCGCCGCGGCCGGCAACCCGCACGCACAGTTGCGCGGCCCCGACGTCCCCGTCGGCGATTACGTCGTAAATCCGCTGCGCACCGGCGACTGCCCGCCGATCGGTGACGGCGCCGCGGCCGTGATCCTCGCCGCGGGCGACCGGGCCCGCGAGCTGTGCGAACGGCCCGCGTGGATCCGCGGCATCGACCACCGCGCGGAGGCCCACAGCCTCGGCGTGCGCGACCTGACCGACTCGCCCTCCGCGCGGCTGGCCGCCGAGAACGCCGGGGCCTTCGAACGACCCGTCGACACCGCGGAGTTGCACGCCCCGTTCACCGCGCAGGAGGTCGTCCTGCGCAAGGCGCTGCGCATCGGCGACGGCGTGTGCGTCAACCCGTCCGGGGGCCCGCTCGCCGCCAACCCGATCATGGCCGCCGGCCTGATCCGCGTCGGAGAGGCCGCCGCCCGCATCCACCGGGGCGACTCCCGCCGCGCGCTCGCGCACGCCACCTCCGGGCCCTGCCTCCAGCAGAACCTGGTCGCCGTACTCGAAGGAGAAGACCGGTGACTGACACCACGAAGACGACGCACAAGGAACCCGTGGCGGTCGTCGGCATCGGCCAGACCAAGCATGTCGCCGCCCGCCGGGACGTCTCCATCGCCGGGCTCGTCCGCGAGGCCGCCCGGCGCGCCCTCGACGACGCCGAACTGAACTGGCCCGACATCGACGCCGTCGTCATCGGCAAGGCGCCCGACTTCTTCGAGGGCGTCATGATGCCGGAGCTCTACCTCGCCGACGCGCTCGGCGCCGTCGGCAAGCCCATGCTGCGCGTGCACACCGCCGGATCGGTCGGCGGCTCCACGGCGCTCGTCGCCGCGAACCTGGTCGCGAGCCGGGTCCACGGCACCGTCCTCACCCTCGCCTTCGAAAAACAGTCCGAATCCAACGCGATGTGGGGCCTGTCCCTGCCCGTCCCCTTCCAGCAGCCGCTGCTCGCGGGCGCGGGCGGGTTCTTCGCGCCGCACGTACGCGCCTACATGCGGCGCACCGGCGCGCCCGACACCGTCGGCTCCCTCGTCGCCTACAAGGACCGCCGCAACGCCCTGAAGAACCCCTACGCCCACCTCCACGAGCACGACATCACCCTGGAGAAGGTCCAGGCGTCACCCATGCTGTGGGACCCCGTCCGCTACTCCGAGACCTGCCCGTCCTCCGACGGCGCCTGCGCGATGATCCTCACCGACCGCGCCGGAGCGGCCCGTTCACCGCGCCCGCCCGCCTGGATGCTCGGCGGCGCCATGCGCAGCGAACCGACGCTCTTCGCGGGCAAGAATTTCGTCTCGCCGCAGGCCGGAAAGGACTGCGCGGCCGACGTGTACCGGCAGGCCCGGATCACCGATCCGCGCCGCGAGATCGACGCCGTCGAAATGTACGTGCCGTTCTCCTGGTACGAGCCGATGTGGCTGGAGAACCTCGGATTCGCCGACGAGGGCGAGGGCTGGAAGCTCACCGAGGCCGGCGTCACCGAGCTCGACGGCGACCTGCCCGTGAACATGTCCGGCGGCGTCCTGTCCACCAACCCCATCGGCGCCTCCGGCATGATCCGCTTCGCCGAGGCCGCCCTCCAGGTACGCGGACAGGCCGGTGAGCATCAGGTCGAAGGGGCCCGCAAGGTCCTCGGCCACGCCTACGGCGGCGGCTCCCAGTTCTTCTCCATGTGGCTCGTCGGAGCCGAACCCCCCACCCGGTGAACACCCGCTTCGGGCGCGGCCTGTGCGCGGCCCCGGCCGGTCGCTAGGCTGACGCCCGGACGACGAACCGGGAGGAGCACGGACGTGGCTGAACGCACCATCGACCAGCACCCGCTCGCGGGGTGGGACAAGCCGGATCTGGACCTGACCAACGCCGAGTGGCGCTCCGGCACCAAGGGCCGCGGCGATGTCGAGATCGCGTTCGTCGAGGGCTTCATCGCGATGCGCAACGGCACCCGTCCGCACGGCCCCTCCCTGATCTTCACCCCGGCCGAGTGGGGCGCGTTCGTGCTCGGCGCCCGCGAGGGAGAGTTCGACCTCACGTAAGTTCCGTCGCCACGCGGAGTCGGAGTCGAAGGGACAGGGGAGGATTGCGCCGTTTCCGCGACCTGACGGCGACACGTGACCTTCGGCCCTGTGCCGAGGCCCGCTCGTGAGCGAGCCTGAGACCGGTAACAGCAGGTCTGTACGGGCACGGTCGGCGTGCCCGGCGTCGGAGGCGAATCACTCATGAGCACGAGCACCCCGCGCAACCTGCCCGTCGTCGCCGCGGTCGACGGGTCCGACGACAGCCGGCGGGCCCTCGAATGGGCACTCGCCGAAGCGGCCAGGCGCGACACCGGCCTACGGATCGTGCACGTACGGCAGTATCCGGCCTACCTGCAGGCCGGCGTACTGGTCACCGAGCCCGAGGAACCCGCCGATGACCCGGTCATCGGCGAGCTGCGCACCGAGCTGGCCGGGCGCGAGGACCTGGTGCCGTGCGAGTTCGTCACGCGCAGGGGCCTGCCCGGCGCGGTGCTGCCCGAACTGGGTGCCGACGCGCAACTCCTCGTACTGGGCTCGCGCGGCCGTGGCGGCTTCGCGAGCCTGCTGCTCGGCTCGAACGGAGTGGCGGCCGCCCGCGACGCCGCCTGCCCCGTCGTGATCGTGCCGCCGCCGGGCCGCGCGGTCCATGACCGTCCGACGCCGGTGCGCCCGGGCTCGCGCGTCGTCGTCGGGCTACAGGTGGAGGAGCCGGACGAGGCGGCCCTCGACTTCGCGGTCGAGCACGCCGCGCGCACCGGGGCGCGGCTGGAGGTCGTCGCCGCGTTCCCGTGGCCGAGTCTCGCCTGGTCCGCGTTCGGCGACTTCCAGCCGACCGCCGACGATCAGGCCGCGGCCGAACAGGAGACGCTGCGTCTCGCCAACGCCGCGCTCGTCGGCCTGCGGAAGTCTCACCCTGAAGTGGAGGTCGAGCTTTACGTGGCGCCGGGCGACGCGGCCGGTCACCTCGTGGCCAACTCCCGCGACGCCGAGCTGACCGTCGTCGGCCGCCACCGGCGCCGCCCCGCCCGGCCCGCCCCGATGCTCGGCTCGGTCACGCAAGCCGTGCTGCTGCACGCGGCAAGCCCGGTCGCGGTGGTGCCGCCGCCCGCCGCGCGGTGAGCCTGCCGCCGCTCAGCGCAGCACCACGCACCCGCGCCCGGCCAGCTCGTCCAGCGTGCCGGGCGTGACGCGCACGTCGTTCCACCGCAGGTCGAGCTTCTCCAGGGCGGGCAGCTCGGCGAGCCACCCCGGAACGCACCGCAGCCGATTGCCGCGCAGGTCGAGACGGCGCAGCCGCGACAGCCCGCGCAGCGCCCCCGGCACCTCGGTGAACACGTTGTCGCGCAGCTCCACCTCCCGCAGCTCCGCCAGGCCGCCGACGGACTGGGGCAGTGCCGAGAGCCGGTTGCCGCGCAGCCACAGCTCCCGCAGCGAGCGCAGAGAGCCGACCGAGTCGGGCAGCGCGCCGAGCCGATTGCGCTGCGCCCGAAGCTCGACGAGCCCGGCCATCCGGCCGAGCGACTCCGGCAGCGCCGTCAGCCGGTTCCCGCCGACGTTGAGATACCCGAGCCGGTCGAGCGCCCCGAGCGACTCGGGCAGTCCGGTCAGCCGGTTGTCGTGCAGATACAGGAACCGGGTCAGCCCGCTGAGCGCGCCGATCCACGGCCCGACCTCGGCGATCCGGTTGTGGCCGAGGTCCAGAGTGTGCAGGTGCCCGAGCGTGCCGAGCCGCTCCGGCAGACGCTCGATCCGGTTGTCGGCGAGCTGCAGCACCTCCAGAGCGGGGTGGCGCCACACGTCGTCGGGAACGGCCCTCAGACCCGCCCGCCAGTAGTCGAGCCTCCGCACCGGCGGCTGCCGCGGATCACCCATGCGAGCCCTCCCGTCCACCCGATCGACCGTGCCCGTCGTCCGAGAGGACCGTACCCGGACGGCCCCGCCACGGCTCACCCCGTAACTGCGCCACCCCCGACGCCACATGAGCCCTGTCCCGGTGACCCGCCCGGCCCCCGAACGGGCCGATGAGCGGCGGCGACGTACGATGGACCGCATGTCCTTCCTCCGCCGCCGCGCAGCGACCCCCGCGGGCCCCGACTTCGACGTCCTGGCCATGGACCCGGGCGACTGGCCCGGCAATCTCGGCGCCGGTCTGCTGCCCGCCGCGGACGGCACCTGCCAGGGCGTGTTCCTGCGCTACGACCTCTTCGGCGGCCGCGGCCCCGCCATGATCATCGGCAATCTGCCGGAGGGCTCGCCCGCCCGTGAGCGCGCGGACGACGAGATCCCGTTCGAGGTCGGTCAGCTCCTGGTCGCGCTGGAGAACGAGGAGGAGGTCACCGTCACCGGCACGGAGGACATGCCGGTGATGCAGGGCGACAACCTGCTCGTGGTGCGGCGCCTCAAGCTCTCCGAGTCGCGGATCTCCTGCGTCCAGTTCGACCGCAGCGACAACGTGCTCGTGACCATCGCGTCCTGGGACCGCCCGATCACCGACGACCTGTACGCGCTGCTCAAACCGCTGCCGGCGGAGCTCTTCCAGCAGGGCTGAGCAGCGCCCGGGCCGGCCATCGGATCAGGGCGTCACCGACGGCTCCACCCGCACGTCCGCCGCGCGCACATAGGCGACGCGGTGGGCGAACTGGATCTCGTAGTACAGGTCACGCCCCCTGATCACCTTGTGCGTCGACGTGTCGAAGGCCGTCGCCCAGAAATACTCACCGGCCGTCCGCTCGCCGACCACATAGCGCTGCCCGGCCGGGATCTTGTACGGCAGTGGCGAGACCGACTGGACCGGCACGCCCTTGGGGTACGCGGCGGCCTCCGGGTAGGCCCGTCCGTACACCGGCACCTCGCTCGCTCCCGCCTTCGGCGTCACCACGAGGCCCCGCGCCGACACGGCCACCGGCTTGCCCGGCGGGTTCGGGAACCACGCCTTCTCGCCGAGGAACCAGATCGCCGTCCAGTTCCCCTCGCGGCCCGCGACGGCGTACTGCTGGCCCGTCGACGCGCGCGACGCCATGTCGTTGACGCCGGTGGTGGAAGGCTCGCCGCCCGGGTACAGACCGATGTCCTTGACGAGCGGCGCGTCCTTGCTGGGCGCCGAGTAGAGGCGTACCTCGCTCGACCCGTGCGGCGCACACGGTTCGCCCGCCGTCTCGCAGCCCGTGAACGCGGGCCTGTTCGTGGCGTACTCGGGGTCGATGGTGACCAGACCGCCGTCAGGACCCGCGGTGCGGTGGAAGGGGTGGCCCATGAGGGCGAAGTAGTGCGCCCAGTCCCAGTACGGTCCCGGGTCGGTGTGCATGCCCCGGATGGTCGACGTCACGGGGCCCGGCACCGTGTCGTGCCCGAGGATGTGCTGCCGGTTCAGCGGGATGTCGTACTTGGCCGCCAGGTACTTCACCAGGCGCGCCGACGCCCGGTACATCTCCTCCGTGTACCAGGAGTCCGGCTGCGCCAGGAAACCCTCGTGCTCGATGCCGATCGACTTCGCGTTCACGTACCAGTTGCCGGCGTGCCAGCCGACGTCCTTGGTGTGCATCGACTGCGCGATCAGCCCGTCCGACGACCTCACCGTGTAGTGCCAGCCCAGGTACTTCGGATTCTGGACCAGGTTCAGCGTCGTCTCCCAGCTGCCCTCGGTGTCGTGCACGACGATGTAGTCGACGCTCTGGTCCCGCGGCCGGTCGGCCACGTCGTGGTTGCCGTAGTCGCCGTCCTTGTCCCCGTACTTCTCGTACGGCGCCGGAACCCACTCGCACGACACGGTGCGCGGGCACTCCGTCTGCGAGCTGTCCGCCTCGCGCAGGCCCAGCTTGTCGAGCTGCGCCTGCCGTGGCCGCGCGTCCGGGTCGGGCGAGAGCGTCACCCGCTGCCCGGCGTCCGTGGTGCGCCGCTCGCCGCCGCGGATCACCGAGAACACGTCGTCGGCGTACGTCGCCGCGGTCGCCTCGTCGTCGGCGCCGGAGAACGCGGCGACCGCCCCGTACCAGTCGTCGACGTCGTCGTCCGAGGCGCTCAGCGGCTTGCCGAGACGCCTTTGAGCGGCCGCGAGCAGCGCCGCGCCGCCGGCCACATTGGCCGCCGGATCGCTGCGCAGCTCCTGTTCGGACAGGCCCGTCAGCCGCGCGGCGCGCACCAACGTCTTGAGCCGCGCCGGAAGTTGCGCGTCGGTCGGCACCGGCTGCGACAGGTGGAGGGCGGGGCGGGCGTCGTCGCCGCGCGGGTCGCCCGACGCCTCGCCGCCCGCCGCCGCGGCCCGGGAGAGAGCGGTGCGCGCGTCCGTCAGATGCATGGGGCCGTAGCCGCCGGTGACGCTCGGCGCGCCGCCGTGCTCGTCCCACCGCGACTGCAGATACGAGACGCCGAGCAGCACGCTGGGCGGCACGTGGTACTCGGCCGCCGCCGAGGCGAACGCCGCCTGGAGACGCGCGGACGACGACGTGCCCGAAGCGGCGGAGTCCGGCGGCGCCGCGCCGAGCAGAGGGAGCACGAGCGCCGCCGCCGCGAGCGTGCCCGCCGACCGTGCCGCCGCACGGGAACGTCTGGGAGTGAGGGGACGCGAACGCGTGGACCGGTGCAACGGTGCCTCCTGGGAGAGACGGTGTCGGGATGCTGCGCGGTACGTGCGGGCCGATCGTGGGTCAGTGGTATCGGCTCGCCGACGATCCGTCAATCATGCGTCGAGCAGGGGAAATTCCCAGGAATTGGCGAGTTCACGGGCGTGTGCCGACCGGTTTTGGCGGTGGCGGCGCGGCCGCCTGCGACGCGTCACAGGCGTGGACCAATGGGGGCGAGCGGGCCGGCCGGTGCCCGGCGGGACAACAAGGAACCGCGGTGCGTCCCCTCCTGCGGGTCGCACCGCGGTTCCTCGTCCCCGTCAGCGAGTGCCGACCGCCGCGCGGACCGCCTTGCGGGCCATGTTGCAGTCGTCGTGCAGGCGGCGCAGCAACAGCCGCTGCTCCTCGCTGGACGGCGCAGCACCCGGGTGGGCCGTGCCCGGTGCCGCCGGGGTCTGCTCGCGCAGCGAACGCTGCACGGCCGTCTCGTACGTACGGATCTCCCGCGTCAGTACGAGCATCAGGTTGACCAGGAACGCGTCCCGCGCCGCCGGCCCGCCGGACTGGGCGAGCTGGCTGATCTGGCGGCGCGTCACCGGCGCGTCCCCGAGGACCGCCCACAGCGTCGCCAGGTCGTAGCCCGGCAGATACCAGCCCGCGTGCTCCCAGTCCACGAGCACCGGCCCCGTCGGGGACAGCAGCACGTTCGAGAGCAGCGCGTCGCCGTGGCAGAACTGGCCCATGCCGCCGCGCCCGGACGTGTGCGCGATGCCGTGCAGCAGCTTCTGCAGGTCCCCCATGTCACGGTCGGTCAGCAGCCCCAGGTCGTGGAAACGGTTGATCCGCTCCGCGTAGTCCACCGGCGCGTCGAACGTGCCCGCCGGGGGGCGCCACTGGTTGACCCGGCAGATCGCGCCGAGCGCCGCCCGGATGTCCGCCCGCGGCGGCGCCTGGAGCGGATGCCGTTGCAGTGCCGCCACCCGTCCCGGCATCCGCTCGATCACCAGCGTCCCGTTGTCCGGGTCCGCGGCGACGAGCCGGGGCACCCGTACCGGGGGCCGGTGCCGGACGAACGCCCGGTAGGCCGCTATCTCGTGCCGGATCCGCTCGGCCCGCACGGACGACGGATCCAGTAAACACTTCGCCACCGCTGTGCTGCGTCCTGTCGTGCCGACGATCAGCACGGAGCGTGAACTGCGGCGCATCACCTGTACCGGATGAAAATCCGGGCAGATGCGCTGCACCGAGCCGATCGCCGTGCGCAGCTGGGCGCCCTGAGGGCCGGACAAGTCGAGTCTCCCGCTGAGCGGTTGGGTGCCGAGCCCCGGGACGCGACGGGTCATGGCGGCGCCTGCGAGCGCCGGCCCTGCGGTCCGCGCGGGGTCGAGGTACGGGCCGGCGGGGGCCGCCCCTCGGGCGGGTCGCAGCGGCCGGGGCGGGGCGGACACGGAGGACGATGCTGCGTACATGGGTGAGACAGATCCCTTCGTGTGCCGATGAGTTGCCTGCGCCACCCGGCCCGGCCGATTCGGTACACCCTGGGGAATGCCCTGCGGCGACCGGGCCGGGGTGGCGCACTTCTACCTGACACCCCGTGCCCCGAGGCACAACAGCTGGCGCACCCTGGCGAACCCTGGCGAATAGTCGCCCAGCAACTGACAGAGGGCTACTGTCAACTTCAGCCGAGAACCTGGGGGCTTGAAGTGAGCGGACAACCCAACACCCGCCTGAGCGACCTGTTCGGCCTGGCCGGATGGTCCAAGGGCGAACTCGCGAGACTCGTGAACCGGCAGGCGGCGGCCATGGGCCACCCCCAGCTGGCGACCGACACCTCGCGGGTACGGCGGTGGATCGACATGGGAGAGATCCCGCGCGATCCGGTGCCCCGGGTGCTGGCGGCGCTGTTCACCGAGCGACTCGGCCGTGTCGTGACCATCGAGGACCTCGGTCTTGTCCGGCGCGGGCGTGTGGGGAGACGGCAAGGCGACGGGGGCCTGGAGCATCAGGGCCCTGACGGAGTGCCGTGGGCGCCCGAGCGAACGGCTGCGGTCCTCACCGAATTCACGGGAATGGACCTCATGCTCAACCGACGCGGCTTGGTGGGCGCGGGTGCCGCGCTCGCCGCGGGATCCGCACTCAGCAGCGCCATGCACGACTGGCTGCACACCGACCCGGCCCTTGCGGCCGACGCTCCCAGGACCGACGATCCGCTCTCCGTGGCCCATGCCGACACCACCGGCTACGACCGCTACGAGGCGGCCCCCATCGGGTCGCAGGAGATCGAGGAACTGGAGCGCTCCGTCGAGGTCTTCCGGGCCTGGGACGCGTCCCGCGGCGGCGGGCTGCAACGCAAGGCGGTCGTGGGCCAGCTCAACGAGGTCGGCGGGATGCTCGCCTACCGTCACCCTGACCATCTGCAGCGGCGCCTGTGGGGCGTCGCCGCCAACCTCGCCGTCCTCGCGGGCTGGATGTCGCACGACGTCGGCCTGGAACCCACGGCCCAGAAGTACTTCATTATCGCCGCGCACGCCGCACGGGAGGGCGGCGACCGGCCACGCGCCGGTGAGGCCCTGTCCCGGGCCGCCCGCCAGATGGTCCACCTGGGCCGCCCCGACGACGCGCTCGACCTGATGAAGCTCGCCAAGTCCGGTTCGGGCGACGAGGTACTGCCCCGTACCCAGGCGATGCTGCACACCATCGAGGCATGGGCGCAGGCATCCATGGGCAAGGGGCAGGCCATGCGCCGCACCCTCGGTCAGGCCGAGGACCTGTTCGTCTCCGACCGGGGCGACGTCCCGCCGCCGAGCTGGATGCAGATGTTCGACGAGGCGGACCTGCACGGCATGCAGGCCCTCGCCTACCGCACTCTCGCCGAGCACGAGCCGGGTGCCGCCGTCATCGCCCAGCGTCATGCGAAGCAGGCGCTCGCGCTGCGGGTCGGCGGCCGGGACCGGTCGAAGATCTTCGACCATCTGTCGCTCGCGTCGGCGTGCTTCATCGCCGACGACCCCGAACAGGCGGACCGGTACGCGCGCCTGGCCCTGTCGTCGATGGGCGCGAACTCGTCCCACCGCACCTGGGACCGGCTGCGCGAGATGTACCGGCTCACCGGGCACTACGCGGGCTACCCGAAGATCAAGGACCTGCGCCAGGAGATCCAGCTGGCGCTGCCCAAGGCCAACGGGAAGAAGTTCAGCGTGTAGCGGCCCGGCCGGGCCCGGTAGTTGTTTTCCACCCGTATGCCGTCCGCCGTCACGTCGTACGGGACACGCGTCAGGAGCTGATCCTGGCGACGAGCACGCAGGCGTCGTCCTCGCGCTCGCCCGCACCGCACGCGTCGACCACCACACGCAGGCACTCCTGCGCGTCACCCGCCTCGTCGAGGCGTGGTGCGAGGGCGAGCAGCCGCTCCGTGGCGTCGCCGCGCCGTGGCGTCAGCCCGTCGGTGTGCAGCAGGAGCAGGTCGCCCGCGTGCAGCTGCTCGTGTGCCTGCGCGTAGACGGCGCCGGAGGTCGCGCCGAGCAGCACGCCCTCGGGCGGCGTGAGCGCACGCCCCGTCCCGCCGCGGAACAGCAGCGGTGCGGGGTGTCCCGCCTGCGCCCACGCCAGTGTGCGGCCCGCCGGGTCGTAGCGGCAGCACAGGACGCTGCCGAGGGCGGGCTGGACGGAGGAGTCGATGAGTTCGGCGAGCCGGGTGAGCAGCTCGGCGGGCGCCGCCTGGCACACGGCCATGCCGCGGACCGCGCCGAGCAGCGTCGCCACGCCGGACGTCGCGGCGACGCCGTGCCCGGTGAGGTCGCCGACCGACAGCAGTACCTTGCCGTCCGGCAGGCGCAGCGCGTCGTACCAGTCGCCGCCGATCAGCGCGCCGGTGGCGCACGGCAGATAGCGGGCCGCGACGTCGAGGCGGCCCGGCCCGTGGTGCGGCAGCCGCAGGGAGCCGCGCCACGGCGGCAGCACGGCCTCGTGCAGCTCGACCGCGAGCCGGTGCTCCGTCTGCGCGATGTGGCGTCGGCGGCGGAGCGAGTCACGGGTCTCGCTCACGGTGCGCTGGCTGCGGCGCAGTTCGCTGACATCGCGCACGACCGCCCACATGGAGGCGGTCGAGCCGTCGGCGTCGAGCACGGGTTCGCCCATCAGGTGCACGGTGCGCACCCGGCGGTCGGGGCGGACGATCCGGAACTCCCCGTCGATCGGCTTCCCTTCGATGAGGCAGTCGGTGACCATCGCCGTGAGCTTCGCCCGGTCGTCGGCGTGCACCAGATCGGGCAGCTCGTCGAGCGTGAGGGGGGTGGCGGCAGGGTCCCGGCCGAGGATCTGGTACAGCTCGCCGGACCAGTTCGCCTCGTCGGTGAGCAGGTTCCACTCGGCGCTGCCGACGCGACTGAGGAGGGAGCCGGGGGCCGGGGCGACGGTGTCGGCGGCGGTGGCCTCCGGGGCGGCGGGGGTTGTTTCGGGGCCATCCCGAAGTTGAGTCAAGTGCCGGTCGAGATCGCCCAGTTGATGGGCCGCCAGTTCGTACAGGGCCCGCTGCCAGCGGGCTTCGGGGCCGTTCTCGTCGGTCGCCGATTCACGGCGCACGGCATCGACGTCACCGAGCAGCCGACGCGTCTGTGAGATCAGTGCGTCGACCGTGCCACGCTCCGGCGGCTGACCGGCGGGGCGGTCCGCGAAGAGATGGGGCGGCATGACGGACTCCGATGAGGGCGCGGCCAGGGCACGGGAGGACCGAGGCCGACGGATGGACCGTCAAAGACTGTGGCACAGGCCGCGCGGTCCCGTAAGGGATTTGGCCATACACGATGCGGTGGTGCTTCTGGCATATGTCCGAGTCCTTGCGAACGGCCTTTCGGACCCGCACCGTCGAACGCGTGGGCGATGCCGGGTTTCCCGTACGTCGGCGACGCGGGGGAGAGCTGGAGTCGCAAGTCATCGCGCAAGGCGGCGACCTACTGGCGCAACAACACGACAACAGTGGCGACGCGCCGACGGGTCAGTCCACCGCGGGCGCCTGGGACGTCGAACCACGCACCACCAGTTCCGGCTCGAAGAGCAGCTCGCCCGGCGGCACGGAGCCGCCCTCGATCTGCGCGACGAGCAGCTCCACCGCGGCCCTGCCCATCGCCTCGATCGGCTGCCGCACCGTCGTGAGCGGCGGCTCCGTACAGGTCATGAAGGCCGAGTCGTCGTAGCCGACCACCGAGACGTCGCGCGGCACGGTGCGTCCCGTGCGGCGCACGGCACGGACGGCGCCCAGTGCCAGTGGATCGCTCGCGCAGATGATCCCGGTGACGCCCCGGCCGATCAGCCGTGCCGCGGCGGCGTGCCCGCCCTCCAGTGAGAACATCGCCCGCTCCACCGCGTCGTCGGGCAGCTCCCCGCCCGCGGCGGCGGCCACCGCCCGAGCCGCGGTCAGCTTGCGCTGCGAGGGCACGTGGTCCTTCGGGCCGAGCACGAGGCCGATCCGCCGGTGGCCCAGGGACGCCAGGTGCCGCCACGCCTGTTCGACAGCGACCGCGTCGTCGCACGCCACGCACGGGAAGCCGAGCCGCTCGATCGCCGCGTTGACGAGCACGACCGGAACCTTGCGGTCGGCGAGCAGCTGGTAGTGGGCGTGCCCGGCGTCCTGCTGGGCGAAGAGGCCGCCCGCGAACACCACGCCGGACACCTGCTGCTGCAGCAGCAACTCCACGTAGTCCGCCTCGGAGACACCGCCCTTGGTCTGCGTGCACAGCACCGGTGTGAGCCCCTGCTGGGCGAGCGCCCCGCCGATCACCTCGGCGAACGCGGGGAAGATCGGGTTCTGCAGCTCGGGCAGGACCAGGCCGACGAGCCGCGCCCGTTCGCCGCGCAGCTGCGTGGGCCGCTCGTAGCCGAGCACGTCGAGCGCCGTCAGCACCGACTGGCGAGTCGCCTCCGACACGCCCGGCTTGTTGTTGAGGACTCGGCTGACCGTGGCCTCGCTGACCCCGACCTTCTTCGCCACCTGAGCAAGTCTGCGCGTCATGGAACGCAAGATTAGCGTAAGAATTGCAGGCGGCTTGCGCTCGCGCCCTACGTCCCCGGGAGGTGGGCCTCGGCCGGGTCCCGCGCCACCGTCTCCAGGAACGCGGCGGCGGCCGGTGAGTGCCGCTCACGGCTCCAGACGAGCCGCTCCTCGCGGACCGGCCCGCCACGCAGCGCCACCACGGCGAGCCCGGGAAGCCGGGGAACGAGGCGCGAGGGCAGCAGCGCGACGCCCAGGCCACACCGCACCAACTCGGCGATGACGTCGAGCCCCTTGGCCTCGAACGGCACCTCGCGGCGCAGCCCCGCCGCCGCGAACGCCTCGTCGGTCTGCGCCCGCGCGGCGAGCCCCGCCGGAAAGTCCACGAACGCCTCGTCCACGAGCCGCGACAGCGGAATCGGCGTGCCACGGGCCCGGAGCGCCAGCGGGTGCCCCGGCGGTACGACCGCCACATGGCGGTCCACCACCAGTGTCCGGCTGCCGAGGGCCGGTTCGTGGGTGGGGAACGACGGCGGTACCCCGAGGAACGCCAGATCCACCGTTCCCTCCCGCACCGACGCGGCCAGCGTCTCGCTGGCACCGTCGAGCAGCCTCATCGTCACCCGCGGATACGCGGCGTAGTAGCCGCTCATGAGCCGCGGCACGTCCACCGCCGTCACCGTGGCGATCGCGCCGATGGTCAGCCGGCCGCGAATCTCGCCGGTCGCCGCCGCCACCTCGGCGCGCGCCCGCTCCGCCGCATCGAGCGCCTGCCGGGCCGCGGGCAGGAACGCCTCGCCCGCCGCGGTCAGCCGCACCCGCCTGCTGGTCCGCTCGAACAACCGCGCCCCCAACTCCTTCTCCAGCTTGGCGACCTGGTGGCTGAGTGCCGACTGCACCACGAGGCACCGCTCGGCGGCCCTCGTGAACCCGCCCGTCTCGGCGACGGCGACGACATAGCGCAGTTGCTGCAACTCCATGCGATCCATCGTGATACGCGATCGTTGAGATGACAAGGATGTGTTGGACTCATGAATGGTCGCGGCCGCAGGCTGAGACCCATGACCCAGCCGAACGCGCTCCGGGCCGACCCCCGAGCGGATGTCCCCGCGCACGCGACCCACCCGAACACCGACGGCCGAGCGGGACCCCGGCGCGCGCTGCTGCTCCTGCTGGCGGTGGCCACCGGGCTGTCCTGCGCGGGCAACTATGTCGCGCAGCCGCTGCTCGACCTCATCTCCCGGGAGCTGCACCTGGGCAGCGTTCTCTCCGGTCTCGTCGTCACCTCGGCGCAAGCCGGGTACGCGCTCGGCCTGTTGCTGCTCGTGCCGCTGGGCGACGTCATGGACCGCCGCCGGCTCGCGGTGACCCTGTTCGCCGCCACCACCCTCTTCCTGACCGTCTCCGCCCTCGCGCCGAGCGGGCCCGTGCTGCTGGCGAGCACCGTCCTGACCGCCCTCACCTCCGTGGGCGCCCAGGTCGTCGTCGCACACACCGCCGCGCTCGCCACCGCCGAGACCCGCGGCACGGCCGTCGCCACCGTCATGTCCGGGATCCTGCTCGGCGGACTGCTCGCCCGCACCGCCGCCGGCGCCCTGGCCGGACTCGCCGGGTGGCGCACCGCGTACTGGGTCCTCGCCGTCCTCATGGCGGTCGCCGCCCTGGCGCTGCACCGCCGGATGCCACGCCTGCCGGTCACCGCCGACCTGCGCTACCCGGCGCTGATCGCCTCCACGCTCTGCCTGCTGCGCGCGGAGCCGGTGCTGCACCGCCGCGCCCTGCTCGCCGGACTCGGCCTCGCCTCCTACAGCGTCCAACTCGTCGCGCTCACGTTCCTGTTGGCGGGCCCGACGTACCGCTGGGCGCCGCCCGCGATCGGCCTGTTCGGTCTGGTCGGCGCCGTGGGCGTGGTGGCGATGACGTTCGCCGCGCGGCTCACGGACCGGGGACATGTGCAGAAGGTGACCGGCGGGGCGGTGGCCCTGCTGTGCGCCGGGTGGCTGACGCTGCTCGCGGGAGAACGGTCACTGGCCTGGCTCGCGGTCGGCGTCGTCGCCTTGAACGTGGGCCAGCAGGCGGTGCTCAACAGCAGCCAGAGCGTGGTGTACGCGCTGCGTCCCGAGGCACGCAGCCGCGTCAACTCGGCCTTCATGACGACGTTCTTCCTCGGCGGCGCCCTCGGTTCCGCCCTCGCCTCGGTGGTGTGGGCCGCGGCTTCCTGGAAGGGCGTGTGCGCCCTCGGCGCCGCCCTGTCGGCCGGGGCGATCGCCGTGTGGCTCAGGGAACGGGCCGTCGCACGGCGCGCCCGGCCCGACCGGCAGGCGTAGGAGACAATCATGCGTACGAGGAGAGAACAGATGAACATCACCGTGTACGGGGCCCGGGGCGCGGTCGGCTCGCGGACCGTCGCCGAGGCGCTGCGGCGCGGCCACGAGGTCACCGCCGTCGTGCGTGACCCCGCCCGAGCGGCCGCGCTGCCCGAGGGGGTACGGATCCGCACCGGCGACGCCGCCGACCCGCGAGCGGTGGCACGGCTCGCGGCAGGGCAGGACGTGGTCATCTCCGCGACCAGACCCGCTCCCGGTCGGGAGCCCGAACTGGCCGCGGTCGCCGGCTCGTTGCTCGCCGGGCTGCATGCCACTGGGGTGCGGCTGCTGCTCGTCGGTGGCGCCGCGAGCCTCACCGTTCCGGGCGCGGGCGGCCTCACGGTGGTCGAGGAGGCCGGTTTCCCCGCCGCCCTGCGGCCGATCGCGCTGGCCTGCAACGACCAGCTCGCCGTCTGCCGCACCACCGGGCACGACGTCGACTGGGCCTACCTGAGCCCGGCGGCGCTGCTCGAACCGGGGGAGCGGACCGGGGGCTACCGGCTCGGGGCGGACGAGCTGGTCGTGGACGGTGACGGGGTGTCGGCGATCTCGATGGAGGACCTCGCCGTGGCCCTCCTCGACGAGGCGGAGAGGCCCAAGCACCACCGCACCCGCTTCACCGCGGCGTACTGACGGGGCGCAGGCCCCCGGCAAAGGCGCGCGCCATCCGGAGGGCGCGGCGCGCCCGGCGCCCGCTCACACCGCCATGACGCCCTGAGTCGCCTGCTGGTGGAGCACCCGGTCGGCGCGGGACGGGGACGTCTGCCACAGGGTGGTGACCGGTTCCCATACCGGCAGCCCGGCGGGCGCGCCCAGGTCGAGGACCTGGAAGCGGTGCCCCTGCTGGTCGGGGGCGGCGGCCACCGTCACGTACATGACGGTGGGCGCCTGCTTCTCGGCGCCGTCGGACGCGGTGAGCGAGCGGACCTCCGCGTAGGCCGTGGTGTGCGCGGCGAGCGTCCGCGCCCTGTGCGGAGAAGCCGGAACCGGCAGCGCCGCGCCGTCCAGATCCCCGTACGTGACCGTCGGGACGCGGTCGACGAGGCAGGCGCGGGAGGAGTCGTTGCGCACGCTCAGCTTGATGGTGCCGCTGCCGTCGGTGTCGTCGGACGGCGCGGCCCGCAGCGTCAGGTCCTTCTCCGCGCACCGCGGCGCCGAGACGGGCTCGGCGGCCGCGCCGACCGGAGCTGCGAGGGCGGCCAGGCAGAACGCGGCGGCCGCGACGGCAAGGGCGTGTCGAGGGCGCATCGGGGACCCCGCTCCGTGGTCGGTCGTGGCGCTGCCCGCCCGGCGCGACGGCCGGATCGGGCAATCCATGGCATATCGACCACTCAGGCTAGTCGGATCCGAGGGCGGGCGCGCGGCGAGCCGGTACGGCCTCGTGGTCCGCGCAGAACGGGGTCGCCGGCCACGGGTGTGATCAGACCGGCGCGGCGAAGCACCGAACCTCGACCCACTGGTTCGGCCCCCACGCCTGACTGCCCGAACCGAGAGGCTCCCAGCCGAGCCGTTCGTACACGGCCACGGCCGCGGTGTCGCGGGCCACGACGTCGAGCACGGCCCGCAGGCCGCGGCGGCGCGCCGCGCGCGTGGCCCGTTCGAGCAGTGCCGCACCCGTGCCGCGGCCGCGCGCCGTCGGGGCGACGAAGAGGCGGCCCACGACCGCCACGGCGGCCTTTGGTCCGGCGAGGCCCGGCGCGACATCGCCGGGCACCGGACGTGCGAGAGTCACATGTCCGACGACAGCGCTCCCGGCGACGGCCACCCAAGCCGCCACCTGCCCCTCGGGGCACAGCCAAGAGGCCGGATCGGCGGGCCAGTTCACCGGGTAGCCGTCCCGGCGGTGCACGGCGGCCAGAACAGTGGTGCAGGCGGAGAGGTCGGCACCGGCGCGGGTCCTGACGGACGGGGGAGTGTTCATGCCGCCAGTCTGCCGGTCCCGCGGTCACCGGCCGTCGCCGAACGTCTCCTCGTCGTGGTATGTGTCCGGCACCTGCGCCGGCCAGATCGCGCTCCCGCCGCCGCGCCACTCCACGAACTCCGGATCGTCGAGCGGCGCGTCATCGAGGCCCGCGCGGCGCAGGAACTCCACGACGTCGTCGAAGGACCTGGCGAGCCCCGCGTCCTCGCCGCGGATCGTGACCCGGCGCCCGCCGGGCTGCCCGGCGTGCACCACGACTTGCGGATAACCCTCTACATCTGCGTCCATGCCTCACAGCTTCGGCCCCTCGCGGCCCCCGCGCACACCGAGGCTCCCCGGACGTGGCGGCCGAAGGGCCCCGGCCCGCCGGGGCGGCCACCGGGCGCAAGCCGGTTAAATCGGTCTGTAACGGGACCAGTTGGGGTCGAGGGGGCGTCCCCGGTGGCCGATTGCGGTTACGGTGCTGGGGTGATCACCGCGCAAGTCACCACCGGGACGCCCTCCACCGAGCCGGGTACCGCGCTGCTTCTCGCGGCCGCCCCCGCCGGCAAGGGGTGCCTCGTCGACGCTGCCGCCGTGCTGCCCGCGCTCGCCGCCGTCCCGCCGAGCGCCCTCACCGGCACCTCGGCGGCGACGGTCGTCGAACTCGCCGACCCGCTCGATCCGCAGGCCGTCCTGACCCGACTGCGCACGGCGGCGGCGCTGCCCGGACCGCTGTACGTCTACGTCGCCGGACAGCTCCACCTCGACCACCGCCAGCACCTGTTGCACTTCGCCCTGGCCCGCACCACCCAGGCGACCCTGCGCTACACGGCGCTGCCCTGGCACTGGCTCACCGGCGAACTGGCCCTGCGCCGCCCCCACACCACGACGGTCGTCGTCGACCTGGTCACCGACGCGGAAGCCTGGCAGCACGTCGGCACCGGCGGCCTCGGCCTGGGCCACGGAGTCCGCCTCTTCGGCCGGGTCACCCCGCCTCCGCCGCGCCGCACGACACCGACTCCCACGTACCTGAAGACGTACGCGGACATATGGCGCGGCGGCGACCGGCCGGCCCTCGCCCGCCTCCACGAGACGGCCGCGCTGCGGACCGGCCCGGCCGACGCGTTGTTCCTGGCCATGGACACGCATCTGCCGAGCCAGGCGGAGACCGCGCCCCCGGGCTTCGGCGCCGCCGCCCCCGTGGCCGAGGACACCGTCGCGCCCGCGCCCGGCACGACCGCGCCCGGGCGGTCGGCACCGGC
>NZ_JAPHNL010000283.1 GCF_026274175.1 Streptomyces beihaiensis | reverse complement strand
GGGGGCGGGTCCGGCCGCGGTGCGGCAAGGTCAGGCCCGGTGCGGCGGCGCGAGGCCCCGGACCACCGCGGCGTCACCCGAGCCCAGCCACCTTGTCCCGGTACCCCCGGACGGCCCCCGCGTCGCGGTACGGCTCCAACCGGCGCTCGAACTCCCGCACGTACTCGTGCGCCCGCACCGACCGCATGTCCGCCGCCGCGGCCGCCGCGTCCGCTCCGAGGGCGCACGCCACGTCCAGCTCACCGAGTCCGAGCCGCGCCGAGGCCAGCACCACCCGGCAGAACAGACGGCTGCGCGCGTACCCGGGCGCCCGCAACTGCAACGACCGCTCGGCGTGCTGCGCGGCAGCCCGGTACTGCTGCAGATCCCGGTAGCAGTGCCCGAACTCGTCCGCCAGCTGCGCCTCGTCGAAGAACCGCGCCCAGTGCGGCACATCGTCCCCGTTGCGCCCCGCCTCCAGCGCCCGCTCCGCCCGGATCAGCGCCGCCGTACAGGCCCGTACCTCCCCGAGCACCCCGTACCCCCGGGCCTCCGCGGCGTGCAGCACCGCGTGCGCCGCGGGCGGCACCGAACCGCCGACCCCCTGCTGGGCGACGCGCGCCAGCTGCACCGCCTCCCGGCCGTGCCCGAGATACACCGCCTGCCGGCTCATGGTGACCAGTACGTACGCCCCGTACAGCCGGTCCCCCGCCGCCTGCGCGAGCCGCAGCGCCTGCACGAAGTACCGCTGGGCGAGCCCGTGCGCCGCGATGTCGTACGACGTCCACCCGGCGAGCCGTGTCAGATCGGCGACCGCCGCGAAGAGCCGGCGCCCGGTCTGCTCGCCGTACGTGCCGCGCAGCATCGGCTCGGCCTCGTGCTCCAGGTAGCGGACGAGCGCCTGCCGCGCGTGCCCGCCCCCGTACGCGTGGTCGAGCGTGCGGAACAGCTCGCCCACCGAGCACAGGGCCGCGATGTCGCCGCCGCTCACCCTCTGCCCGGGAGCGCGCTCGCTCTGCGTACGCTGCCGCGGGACCGCGACCACGGGCGGCCTGCCCTGCCCCGGGACCCTGGAGGCGGCGGCCTGCTCGCCCGGGCGGCCCACCTTGTCGTCGGCCCTGCCGATCAGCCAGTCCCGGCTGGGCACGACGAGCCCGGCCGGGGTGAACGCGATCTTGCGCAGCTCCGCGTGGCTGCCGGAGTCCTTGCGCCACAGCCCGCTGACGATGTCGACCGCCTCGTCGGGCGAGGCCGCGAACTCAAGCCCCGCGTACACCGGCGCGCACGCGTCGAGCCCGAGGTCCTGCGCGGACAACCGCCGCCCGAGGCGCCGCGTGAACACCTCGGCGATCAGCGCGGGCGTGGTGCCGCGCGGCTGCTGCCCGCGCAGCCACCGGGTCACGGAGGTCTTGTCGTACCGCAGGTCGAGGCCGTGTTCGAGACCGAGCTGATCCACTCGCCGGGCCAGGCCCGCGTTGGAGAATCCGGCCTCCGCGATGAGCGCGGCGAGCTGGCGGTTCGGGGTGCGCTGCGGAGGTCGTTCCGTCATGCTGTGCGATTGCCTTCCGGGCCCTGGAAAAACCGCAGAGGGGGGCTTTGCGCGCCCCCCTCTGCACTTGCTCCCTCGCGGGAACGGCGTGGTCGTCGTGATCATCGTGGCCGATATGACGGTTTTCTCCCGCTCCACGGAGCGGCGCCGCTCACGGACGGCGCCGAAGGTATCACGCAGCGCACACACCGTCCCCCGTACAGAGCAGCCGTGCCCCGCTTTCATCCGATCGTGTGAGGATTGCCTGAACGGCTGGCGTCGAGGCCCGCGCCGTACAGTGGCTGATGGCGCGATACCTGCACGGTGAAGGTTTTAGGGAGGCACTTGCCGTGAGTGAGGAGTTGCGGTTCGTCCGCATGGGATTCGGTGCGGAGATGGTCGAGTACCAGACCGCCTGGGACGAGCAGCGCCGCGTGCACGCCGCCCGTTTCGCCGACGAGGTGCCCGACACGTGCCTGCTGCTCGAACACCCGCCGGTCTACACGGCGGGCAAGCGCACCGCACCCGAGGAGCGCCCGCTCGACGGCACCCCGGTCGTGGACGTGGACCGCGGTGGCAAGATCACCTGGCACGGCCCCGGCCAGCTCGTCGGCTACCCGATCCAGAAACTGCCGCGCCCGGTCGACGTGGTCGCGCACATGCGCCGCCTGGAGGACGCGATCATCCGGGTCTGCGCCGAGTTCGGCGTCGAGACGTCCCGGGTGGAGGGCCGCGCCGGGGTGTGGGTCCTCGGCGACCCGGTCGAGCAGCGTCCGGCGCCCGGTGCCGGAGGGCTGCAACTCGACTTCGACCCGCGCGCGAGCGACCCGGAGTTCGACCCCCGTCTCAACGGCCCCGAGTACGCCCCGTCCAACGCGGGCCAGCGCCGCGAGGACCGCAAGATCTGCGCCATGGGGGTACGCGTGGCCAAGGGGGTCACGATGCACGGCTTCGCCCTGAACGTGAACCCGGACACCTCGAACTTCGACAAGATCATCCCGTGCGGCATCCGTGACGCCGGAGTGACGTCGCTCTCGTACGAGCTGGGCCGCGAGGTCACGATCGAGGAGGTTCTCCCGGTCGCGGAGCGCCACCTGCACGACGTCCTGGCCCACGCCGACCTCAAGCCGCGCGCGGTGGAGGAGACCCCGGCGTAGCCGCGTACGCCATCCAGGGGAATGCACCCCAAGCTCCACAGGTTGGCCACCGGTGAGGGCCATGCACATCACGGGCGTACCCTGAGGTGCGCCGAAGAATCAAAGCTTTAGGGAGCCGGTCGTGTCCGCAGTCGCACCCGACGGACGCAAGATGCTGCGCCTGGAGGTCCGCAACAGCCAGACCCCCATCGAGCGCAAGCCCGAGTGGATCAAGACCCGGGCGAAAATGGGTCCCGAGTACACCAAGATGCAGAACCTCGTGAAGAGCGAGGGCCTGCACACGGTCTGCCAGGAAGCGGGCTGTCCCAACATCTACGAGTGCTGGGAGGACCGCGAGGCCACGTTCCTCATCGGCGGCGACCAGTGCACGCGCCGCTGCGACTTCTGCCAGATCGACACGGGCAAGCCCGAGGCGCTCGACCGTGACGAGCCGCGCCGCGTCGGCGAGTCCGTCGTCACCATGGACCTCAACTACGCCACGATCACCGGTGTCGCCCGCGACGACCTGGAGGACGGCGGCGCCTGGCTGTACGCGGAGACGGTCCGCCAGATCCACCAGCAGACCGCCGAGCGCGCCGACGGCCGTACGAAGGTGGAGCTGCTCGCCCCCGACTTCAACGCGGTACCCGAGCAGTTGGCCGAGGTCTTCGCCTCCCGCCCCGAGGTCTTCGCGCACAACGTCGAGACGGTCCCGCGGATCTTCAAGCGGATCCGCCCCGGCTTCCGTTACGAGCGCTCCCTGAAGGTCATCACGGAGGCCCGCGAGTACGGCCTGGTCACCAAGTCGAACCTGATCCTCGGCATGGGCGAGACCCGCGAGGAGATCAGCGACGCGCTGCGCCAGCTGCACGAGGCGGGCTGCGAGCTGGTCACCATCACGCAGTACCTGCGCCCGTCCGTGCGCCACCACCCCGTGGAGCGCTGGGTCAAGCCGGACGAGTTCGTGGAGTTGAAGGAGGAGGCCGAGCAGATCGGTTTCTCCGGCGTCATGTCGGGCCCGCTGGTCCGCTCCTCGTACCGGGCCGGACGGCTGTACCGGATGGCGATCGAACAGCGTCATTCAGCCACTCCGCAGCGGGACGGCTCGTACGTGGCCTCGCAGGCGGTGTGAGGCGCGACGGCCCGCACGCCGCGAGCGCGAGCGTGTGAATTCGCGCACAAGCGACTACTGGCCAGTATCGGCCGGATCGGCGCGGCCCCGGCCGTCCCCGCAGATAGGGACGGCGCAGGGGCCGCGTCGGCGTTCCGCACCACACCACCGACCCTTCATGGGCGTTTGACCGGTCGGACACGCCCTGGTAACACCAAACAGTGACGCTGCTGTCACGCCCGGTACACCGTCGAGCGCCTGACACACCTCACGTACCTGACGCACCTGACGTACCTCACGCACCTGTCACCAGAGCCTGATCCGCCCCGAGGAGGACCTCAACGATGCAGGCCGCGCCCTCCGTCCGCGCCACCGCCATCCCGACCGTCACCGACGCCCTGCGCGCCATGGAGTCGCTCCTCATGAGCGGCGGCCAGCGCACCGCCCGCCGCAACGCCTGGACCTCCGTCCTGGAGGACCGTCGGCGGGCCAAGGACCGGGTCGAGGCCGAGCGCATGCTCCAGGCCGTCTCCACCCGGGGCTGAGCGGGCCGGGGCCGGTGCGGGTTCTTCCCGCCGCACCGGCCACGTAGACTTCAAGACATGGCGAGGAAGGAAAGTGCAGCGGACGCTGCGAACCCCGGGCGACTCAAGCAGATCGCTCTGACCTACAAGATGACCAGCAAGGCCGATCCGAAGATCGGTCTTGTACTCGCGGGTGTGGGAATCGTCACCTTTGGTGTCTTCCTCGCGGTCGGTTTCTTGATCGGTCACCCCATCTACCTCGGAATTCTCGGCTTCCTGCTCGCCTTCCTCGCGATGGCGATCGTCTTCGGACGCCGTGCCGAGCGAGCGGCCTTCGGGCAGATGGAGGGGCAGCCCGGCGCGGCGGCGGCCGTGCTCGACAACATCGGCCGCGGCTGGACGACGACCCCCGCGGTCGCGATGAACCGCAGCCAGGACGTCGTGCACCGCGCGGTCGGCAAAGCGGGCATCGTGCTGGTCGCGGAGGGCAACCCGAACCGGGTGAAGTCCCTGCTGGCCGCCGAGAAGAAGAAGATGGCCCGCATCGTGGCGGACGTCCCGGTCCACGACATCGTCGTCGGCACCAAGGACGGCCCCGAGGGCACGGTGCCGCTGAAGAAGCTCCGTACGACGATGCTCAAGCTGCCGCGCGTGCTGACCGGCCCCCAGGTGACCACGACCAACGACCGTCTGCGCGCGATGGGCGACCTGATGTCGAACATGCCGCTCCCGAAGGGCCCGATGCCCAAGGGGATGCGGATGCCGAAGGGCGGCGGCGGCAAGATGCGCTGACGCTGCCGCTGCCGCGGGAACGCGAAAGGGGCGGGGCGGAACCTTTCCGGTTCCCCCCCCCCGCCCCGTCGCGCATGACCGTCCGCCGTGTGCGGCTTCCCGGCGTCCGCTCGCCCGCTCGTCCGGCTCTCCCCCGCCGGGAAGCTTCGCCGAGCCGTCAGACGCGCACCTCCACCGACTTCGCCAGCCGGTCGTGCAGCCCCCGGCCGTCGCGGTCCCAGATCAGCGCCGGAACGGCGAGGCACAGCAGGAACGTGCGCAGCACGACCCGGCCGGTTCCCGGGCGCCCGCCGCTCTGCGAAACGACCCGCAGCCCGAACAGCCGCTTGCCCGGCGTGAAGCCGACGGTGCCGACGGTGAGTACGCCGAGCACGAAGAAGATGAGCAGCGCCCAGTTGCCCGTGGCCTGGCTGTAACCACGCGTCACGAGGCCGTATGCGATCAGCATGCACAGCGCCCAGTCGACGAAGAGCGCCCCGATACGGCGGCCGGGGCGCGCGATCGACCCCGGTCCGTGCTCCGGGAGACCGAGCTGTTCGCCCCGGTACCCGAGGTCCGCGCCCGCGTTCTCCAGGGCCTCGCGGGGCCCGGACAGCCACGATCCCATTGCATCCCTGTTATCCACCCGTCCACGGTACTGCGGCCCGTCGCTCACGCCGCCCTGACCCCCGAGCCGGTTAACTTGGGTGAAACAAATGGGTCACGCTCGAGAAATGCCGCCTGCCTAAGGTCGGGCCGAGCGTGTAGCCACCGCACTGGCCACACCACCGAGCTGCAACCCCGCCCCTCCCCGGGTCGGGAGTAGGAGGAGTTGGATGTTCCAGAACGCCGATGACGCCAAGAAATTCATCGCGGACGAGGACGTCAAGTTCGTCGACGTCCGCTTCTGCGACCTGCCGGGTGTGATGCAGCACTTCACGGTGCCGGCCGAGGCGTTCGACCCCTCCGAGGAGCTGGCCTTCGACGGCTCGTCGATCCGCGGCTTCCAGGCCATCCACGAGTCCGACATGGCGCTGCGCGCGGACCTGTCGACGGCCCGCGTGGACCCGTTCCGCCGTGACAAGACGCTGAACGTCAACTTCTTCATCCACGACCCGATCACGGGCGAGCAGTACTCCCGTGACCCGCGCAACGTGGCGAAGAAGGCCGAGGCGTACCTGGCCTCGACCGGCATCGCCGACACCGCGTTCTTCGGCCCGGAGGCCGAGTTCTACGTCTTCGACAACGTCCGCTTCGAGACGACCGCCAACCGCTCGGTCTACGAGATCGACTCCGAGGCGGGCGCCTGGAACACGGGCAAGGAAGAGAACAACCGCGGCTACAAGGTCCGCTACAAGGGCGGCTACTTCCCGGCCCCGCCGGTCGACCACTTCGCCGACCTGCGCGCCGAGATCTCCCTCGAGCTGGACAAGGCGGGCCTGAAGGTCGAGCGCCAGCACCACGAGGTGGGCACGGCCGGCCAGGCGGAGATCAACTACAAGTTCAACACGCTGCTGGCCGCCGCCGACGACCTGATGCTCTTCAAGTACATCGTGAAGAACGTCGCCTGGCGCAACGGCAAGACCGCGACCTTCATGCCGAAGCCGATCTTCGGCGACAACGGCTCGGGCATGCACGTCCACCAGTCGCTGTGGAACGGCGGCGAGCCCCTCTTCTACGACGAGCAGGGCTACGCGGGCCTCTCGGACACCGCCCGCTACTACATCGGCGGCATCCTCAAGCACGCCCCGTCGCTGCTGGCCTTCACCAACCCGACGGTCAACTCGTACCACCGCCTGGTCCCCGGCTTCGAGGCCCCGGTCAACCTGGTCTACAGCCAGCGCAACCGCTCGGCGGCCATGCGCATCCCGATCACGGGCTCGAACCCGAAGGCCAAGCGCGTCGAGTTCCGCGCCCCGGACCCGTCCTCCAACCCGTACCTGGCCTTCTCGGCCCTCCTCCTCGCGGGCCTGGACGGCGTCAAGAACAAGATCGAGCCGGCCGAGCCGATCGACAAGGACCTCTACGAGCTCGCCCCCGAGGAGCACGCGGGCGTCCCCCAGGTCCCGACCTCCCTCCCGGCGGTCCTCGACGCCCTCGAGGCGGACAACGAGTACCTCCAGGCGGGCGGCGTGTTCACGTCCGACCTGATCGAGACGTGGATCGACTACAAGCGCACGAACGAGATCGCCCCGATCCAGCTGCGGCCGCACCCGCACGAGTTCGAGCTGTACTACGACATCTAAGAGGCGAGGCCGGTCGGGCGACCGGGGCGCGAGCCCCGGAAACCGGCTGTGACCTGCGGCGTCATGAGGGCCGCCACCCCGAAGTCGGGGTGGCGGCCCTCACTGGCGAGGTCACTTCGCCCGCTGCCCTCCACCGGCTACTCCCATCAGTCCGGACAGACCTGGGGTCCGCCGCCGAGGTGGCGGTGCGGGGCGCCGACGGTGGTCTCCACGAATGCCTCGGGGACGGCGAGCGCGACGAGCCACGGCGCCCCCTCAAGCCGCCGGCGACCGCAGGTTCACGGCGTCGCCCCTCGGCTCCCCGCCGCCACCCGCCGTGCCACCGTCAATGCCTCGTGCACCGCTCCCGGGATGTCCGTGACCGGGAAACGTGCCTGGCGCACCACGCGTTCGCGGTCCACCACCACAACCGCCCTCTTCAGCCGCAGTGCCTGCCCGACGCGGAAGACCGGTAGCCGCAGAGCGGCGGCGAGGCGCAGGTCGACGTCGGAGAGCAGGGTGAAGGGGATGCCTTCCTCGACCGCGAACACTCGCTGCTCGTCAGGGCGTTGAGTGCTCACGCCGCGCACCTCGGCCCCGGCCGCGCGGAAGTCGTCGTACGCGTCCCGGAACAGCCGGTTCTCCAGTGTGCAGCCGATGGCGCCGGGAATGTCGGCCCAGTCGTCCGGCAGCGGGCCCGGACGGCCGGTCGCCGGGTAGCAGAACAGGACGGTGGCCGCGGCGTCGGCCACCGGGTCCAGCGGCTCGCTGTCCCGGTGTCCCGGCAGTTCCAGGCGGGGCAGCCGCTCGCCCACCAGGTCCGCCACTCGCCGTGTCTCGGCGCTCTCCTCGTCGGCCGTGCCGCTCAGTGAGCCGTCGCCGAGCAGCCAGCGGTCCGCCCAGTCCTGCATCGAGAGCAGCACGGGCAGCAGCCCCCGCCCGCTCGCGGTCAGCCGGTACTCGTACCTCACCGGGCCGCTCTGGTACGGAACCTTCTCCAGGACCTCCGCCTGCACCAGGTGCGCAAGGCGCTCGGTCAGCACCTTGCGGGAGATCCCCAGTTCCTCCTGGAGGACGTCGAACCGGTGGTGCCCGCGTGCGGTCTCCCGTACCAGGAGCAGGCTCCACCAGTCGCCGACCACCGCCGCCGCCTGCGCGATCGCGCAGGCGGCGTCCCGCTCGGGCACCGACCTGGCCATGGCTCTCCTGTCTTGCGGACGCGGCGTTCATTCTTCGAAACCATCTTGCGCCATGAGGTCAGTTCCAGATAGGAACTTAGTCCGCGAAGAGGTAAGTTCCCTTAAGAAACCCACTGGAGGGTGACGTCGAATGAGCGAAGCACCGGCGATCCCGGAGCGTGATCGCCGCAGCGGCCACCACGCGATCTCGTCCACCGGCGTCTTCTGGCGCTACTGGGGCGCCGCCACCGTCAGCAACGCGGGCACCGCCGTCACCGCGCTCGCCCTGCCCCTGGTCGCCCTCACCGTCCTTGACGCCACCGCGCTGCAGGCCGCCCTGCTCGCCGCCGCCGGTCAGATCTCCTGGCTGCTGCTCAGCCTCCCCGCCGGAGTGATCGCCCAGCGGGTCCCGCTCCGCCGCCTCCAGGTCACCCTCGATCTCGTACGGCTCGTCGCCGTCGGATCCCTGCCGCTCGCCTGGTGGCTCGGCCGGCTCAGCTACCCGCACCTGTTCCTCGCCGCGCTGGTCACCGGCGCCGCGACCGTACTCTTCGACATCGGCAACTCGACCTTTCTGCCCGCCGTCGTCCCGGCCCGACAACTCGCCGACCGCAACAGCCTGATGTCCGGCACGCACGCCGTCACCGAGACCGGGGGGCCTTCCGGGGGCGGCCTCCTCGTGCACGCCGCGGGCCCGGTCGGCGCGCTTCTCGTGGACGCGGCCAGTTACCTGCTCTCCGCCGTGCTGCTGCGCACCCTGCCCGAGCGCCGCCCCGCACCCCGCACCGGCGACGGCGCCCTCCGGATGATCCGCGAGGGCTGGACGTACGTGACGCGGCACCCGGTGATGCTGCCCTGCATGCTCTGGGCCACCGCCACCAACTTCGTCTGCGCCGCCCTGGTCGCCCTCACGCCCCTCTACCTGGTCCGTGAGGCCGGCCTGACGCCGGTGCAACTCGGCCTGGTGCTCGCCTCGGACGGGATCGGCGCGCTCGTCGGATCCGCCGTGGCGGTCCGGCTGACCCGGCGGTTCGGCACCGCCCGGGGGCTCGTCGGGGCCGCGCTGGCCGGCGGCGGCGCCGCCCTGCTGGCCCCGCTGACCACGTCCGCCGCCGACGCCTACTGGTTCGCCCTCGGCAACGCCGGCTTCGCCTTCGGCGTCGTCATCGGGTCGATCACCACCCGCACCTACCGGCAGACCCAGTCCCCGCCCGAGCTTCTCTCCCGTGTCATGGCCACCGTCCGCTTCGTCTCCTGGGGAGCCCAGCCACTCGGCGCCCTCACGGCCGGCCTGCTCGCCACGTACGCGGGAACGCACGCGGCCCTGTGGACGGTGTGCGCGGCCGCGCTCCTGCCTCCGCTGTACCTGCTCGCGGCCCCGGTGGGCCGACGCCGGGATCTGGCCTGACGCAGACCCCGCCCCGGCCGCGGCGGAGAGCCCGCCCCTCCCGCTCCCGATGCCACCACAGCGGCGCAAAAGGGCCCCAAGCGCTCGAAGCCCGAGACGTGCGGCCGCCCTTCACGGGCGTCGTCCAGCGGCAGACGTCCGGCACGGGCGGCGGCGTACGGGCGGACCCCCGCTACGGCCCGCCACGGGCCGGGCGCGGCCGCAGGCCGTGAGCCGTGCGGAGACGGGCGCCGCTCAGGGAACCTCCCGCAGGAAGAGCGCTCCGCACGTGTGGCAGAACGGCCTGGCCCGGTCGGTGCCCCACGCCTCGGACGGCAGTTTCTCCGCCGAGAGGTCGATGACACGGCCGCACATGGCCTCCTCCTCGCCCGCCCGGATCATGTGCCATTCCTTGAGGGTGTCGCCCCCGGGCTCGATCATCTCCGCGATGATGTGGTGTTCCATCGTCTGCTGCTCCTTCGCCGTCGTGGAGGCGGTCCTCCATCCCTGTACCTCGGACGCACGAGGGGCTCCCGGTTCCGTCGCGTGCGTCAGCCGATCGAGCGGTCCCCTCACCCTTGCCCATGTGGCCGTCGCTGAGCGGGCAGAGAATTCACATTCCCCATAAAATCGGGCAAGTCGTACACATGTCCAGTGCTCGGAGGAGTGCCGTCATGAGCAACTTGTTCGTCGTCGCCTACAACGATCTCGCCACCGCCGACCAGGTCCGCGACAAACTGCTGTCGATGTCGCGGGAGCACCTCGTCGAGCTCGAGGACATCGTCGTCGTCGAGCGGAGGGAGGGGGACGGAAAGATCAAGCTGCACCAGGCGGTGAACCACACGGCGACCGGCGCCGCGGGCGGGGCGTTGTGGGGCAGTGTGATCGGGCTGCTGTTCCTGGTGCCATTCCTCGGTGCGGCGGTGGGAGCCGCCGCCGGAGCGGCCGGCGGGGCGATGACGGACACCGGGATCAACGACGGCTTCATGAGGGAGCTGAGCCAGAATCTGCGGCCGGGGGCGGCCGCGCTGTTCGTGCTCGTGAAGCATGCCGCCAAGGACAAGGTGGTGCCCGAGATCGCCGCGTACGGCGGGCAGCTCGTGCAGACCTCGCTGAGCCACGAGGAGGAAGAGGCGCTGCGGGAGATGGCACGCGGCGCTCAGGGCGGAGTGAAGGCCGGTGCCGCCCAGGCTCAGGACCAGGCCCCGTCCCAGGCCCCGGGGGCCTGAGGCCCCGGGCGCGGGTACGTCGGCGGCGCCCCGGTCATCCTCCGGGCGCCGCCGTCACCACGCCCGCCGCCACCGCGTCCCGCAGCGTCGCGTGGTCCGTCGCCGTCTGGTCGGCGTAGCGGAGGGCGAAGGAGGCGATCGCGCGGTCGAAGGCGTCGCCGCTGCCGAGGTAGCCGGCGATGGCGATGCGGTCGCCTGAGCGGGCGTGGCCGCGGGCCAGGGCCGTGCCGCAGAGGCGGGCGTGCATCCGGAGGTCTTCCGGCGGCAGGCCGACGACGTCCGACGGGCCCTGTACGTCACGCAGGGTGCGCCAGTAGAAGGCGCGGCCACGCGGGCCCGTGGTCCAGCCGAGAAAGATGTCGTCGGCCGCCTGGAGCAGGCGCTGACCGCAGACGACCCGGCGGCCCGCGTGGAGGTGGGGGCCGCGGGTGGGGGTGTGGTCCTCCACCACCGAGCGGGTCGCCTCCTTGAGCTGGAGGAGGAGGGGGTCGTCGGCGTCCCTGCCGGTGAGGAGGACGACGTAGCAGCGCACGCCGACGCCGCCCACGCCGACGGCCTTGCGGGCCGCGTCGACGAAACGGTAGCGGTCGAGCAGGCGGCGCCGGTCGTCGTCGATCGTGGAGCGGTGGTCGCTGAACATCTTGCGCAGGGCCGCCGCGTCGGAGGGGCCCGCGGGTTCCAGGAGGGGCGGGTCGGGGGCGATGCGGCGAAGTCCGTTTCCGGCGGTCTCGGTGAGTTCGGCCAAAGAGCGCAGTTCGGTGCGGTGAGTGGGGTGGGAGAGGGTGCCGGCAAAGCGGCGCCGGCGGCGGGCCGAGCGGATCAGCGGGAGCAGTTCGTGCGCGTCGGTGCGTTCGTACCAGACCGCCAGTTCGCCGAGGGCGGCCAGGCGTCGCATCTGCACGCGGTACGCGGTGGCGCCCGCGCGGGCGGCACGCAGGGCCTCCTTGTCGGTGTGGCCGCTGTCGCGGGCGGCGACGGCGACCGACGCGGCGAGCCGTTTGACGTCCCATTCGAACGGGCCCGGGTAGGTCTCGTCGAAGTCGTCGACGTCGAAGAGGAGGGCGCGCTCCGGTGTGGCGTACAGGCCGAAGTTCAGCAGGTGGGCGTCGCCGCAGAGCTGGACGGTCAGGCCGGTGTGCGGCAGCGCCGCGAGGTCGCCCGCCATGACGGCGGCGGCGCCGCGCAGGAACGGCAGCGGTCCGGCCGCCATCCGCCCGTACCGCACCGGCAGCAGCTCCGGGAGCCGGTCGGCGGCCTGCCGCTCCAGGACGACGACCGGGTCCGGCCGGTCGGCGGCCGGGATCCACGGGGCGTGGGCCGAGCGGGGGACCTGCCTGCGGATCCGTCGCCCGTGCTCGGCGCGCTCGGCGGGGGTGCGATGGGTGGTGCCGTGGAGGGCCGCGTCCCCTGACGCGGGGCTGTGGAACGCCGAGTCGCGGGCCGTGCGGCGGCGGAAGGGCGGGTTCCTGGGAGTGAGGCCGCGCAGGGAGGCGGGGTCCTGGTCGGCGAGGGTGCGGTCGGCGCGAGCGCTGCCACCGTCAGCGGAGTCGTCGCGGTCGGCCGGGCTGGTCATGGCTCTGGCCCCGCCGTTCAGTTGCGCAGCGCTCGGGCGACGTCGGCGGTGACGTGGCCGCCGAGGGCGCGGTTGCTGCGAGCCGTGGCCTTCTTCGAGGCGCCCGCCTCGACGCCGTCGACCGTCACGACGACCGCGTCGAGGAGGTTGCCGCCGCTGTCGCGGAAGTCGACCTCGACGGCGTACGAGGCCGTGGCCGCGGTGCCGTTCGTGGCGGTGACCTCGGTGGTGGCGCGGCCGTCGGCGTCCTTCTTCACCGCGCCGGTCTTCACGTCGCCCTTGGCGTCGGCCCGGCCCTTGAACGCGTCGAGCCGTCTTTTCGCCTCGGCCGTCGCGGACGCCGCGACGGCCGCTCCCTTGGACGCGGCCGACGAGGCGAACGACGCCGCCTTGGACGCCGCGCCGGACGGGGACGTGCCCGAGCCGTCGGAGCAGCCCGCCTCGCCGAGGGCGACCGTCGCCGTCAGCGCGGCCGCGGCCACCACCCGTATGCCTCGCCTGACCATCGTGGAACGCCTCCCTCCGGCCTCCGGACCGCCGTACTCCGGTCGCACCAGTCAACGGTGCGCCCGCACGGCCCGCATGCCAAACACGGCAATCAGGTGAGACCAGGTGATCGATCCGGCAGGATGAGCGGTATGAACGCCGGGAACCCCGAGGCCGGGACCGCCCATGCCGGGAACGCCGACACCCGGACCCCCGATACCGGAAATGTGAAAGCCGTGAACGCTGTGAACGCGAGCAAGCGCGGCGGGCAGGGGCCCGCCCGGCACATCGGCACGGACGAGCGGCGGCTGCGGCTCGCCCTCGCCCACCGTCTGGCCCCGACCGCACGCGCGGCCGACGCCCCCGAGGTCGCCCGGTCGCTCGTCGCGCTGCACGGCACGGACCCGGCCACGGTGTACCTGGCGGTGGGCGCGCGGCTCACCGATGCGGGCGGGGCCGTCGCGGACGTGGAGCGCGCGCTGTACGAGGACCGGGCGCTGGTGCGGATGCACGGGATGCGGCACACGGTGTTCGTGTTCCCGACGGAACTGGCCGCCGTGGTGCACGCGTCGACCGGTCTCGCGGTCGCGGCGCGGGAGCGGGCCAACCTGCTGAAGGACTTGACGGTGGGCGGCGACGGCCATCTCACGCCCGAGTGGCTGGCGCAGGTGGAGGCGTCGACGCTCGCCTTCCTCGAACGGCGCGGCCAGGCCACGGTCGCCGAACTCGCCGCCGACGAACCGCGGTTGCGGGAGCGGTTCACGTACGGCAAGGGCAAGAGCTATGAGGCCCCGCACACCGTGTCGTCGCGGTTGATGCGGGTCCTCGGAGTGGAGGGGAAGGTCGTCCGCGGGCGGCCGCTCGGCTCGTGGACGTCGAGCCAGTTCCGCTGGGCCACCGCTCCCCCGCACCCCGAACTCCCCTCCGCCGAGGCCCAGTCGGAGCTGCTGCGCCGCTGGCTCGCGGTGTGCGGTCCGGCCACGGAGGGCGACCTGAAGTGGTGGACGGGCTGGAAGGTCACGGACGTGCGCCGGGCGCTCGCGGCGGTCGGCGCGGTGCCGGTCACCCTCGACGGCGACGGCGACGGCGTGGTCGGCTACGTGCTGCCGGACCAGGTGGACGCGCCGCCCACGGAGTCGGACGAGCCCTGGGCGGCGCTCCTTCCCGCCCTCGATCCGACCGCCATGGGCTGGCAGGACCGCGACTGGTACTGCGCGCCAAAGCTGCGCCCCGCCCTGTTCGACCGCAGTGGCAACATCGGCCCGACGGTGTGGTGGAACGGCCGCGTGGTGGGCGGCTGGGCCCAGGACCGGGAGGGCCGGGTGGTGTGGCGGCTGCTCGACCGGAAGGCCGGGCGCGAGGCGGAGCAGGCGGTGCGGCGTGAGGCGGGGCGCCTGTCGGAGTGGCTGGGGGACACGGTGGTGACCCCGCGGTTCCGTACCCCGATGGAGAAGGAACTGTCGGGCCGCTGAGGACGCGGACGGGCAACCGGTGGGCGGGCGCGGCGGAACCGCGGCGGCCGGGGCGTCGCACCGCCCCGGCCGCCCACCGGCAGTCGCCCACCGGTTACCGGCGATCGCCTACCGGCAGTACCGCATGAGCGCCCGCACCATGTGGCACGTGGTGTCGGACGGCGGACGGATGCCGATGAGCTCGGCGGTGGAGCGGATCCTGTTGTTGTGGGCCTGGTTCGGCAGGTACACGCCCGAGTCCAGCAGGGCTATCGCCAGGCGCATGGCCTTGAGCCGGCGGTTGTGGGTGATGTACCACTCGCGGGGACGCCCCGCGGGGAGCGGCTTCCTGGCCAGCGGTGAGTACGGCAGATCGAACAACACGGGTGCGGCAGCGGGCACGGGCATCCTCCTGTCGCCTACGCCGAGAGCCCCCGAAGCTCTCGAACACTGCTTCTATTCTATCGCCGCCCACTGACAAAAGCCCCTGGCCAAACGGCGTTTGACGGCGCACCACGGGTACCGTTGCCGCCATGGAGATCTGGATCAACCCGGCCTGTTCCAAGTGCCGCAGCGCCCTCACCCAGCTCGACGCGGAGGGCGCCGACTACACGGTCCGCCGCTACCTGGAGGACGTCCCCGCCCCCGCCGAGATCCGTGCCGTGCTCGACCGGCTCGGCCTCGAACCGTGGGACATCACCCGCACCCAGGAAGCCGTCGCGAAGGAGCTCGGCCTCAAGACGTGGGCCCGCGACGCGACGACCCGCGACCAGTGGATCGAGGCCCTGTCCGCCCACCCGAAGCTGATCCAGCGCCCTATCATCACCGCCGACGACGGCACGGCGGTGGTGGCGCGCTCGCAGGAAGCCGTACAGGAAGCGATGAAGCGCGGCAGCTGAGCGCCGTCCGGCCCGCCGCGGCCCCCCGCCGGCCCCTGGGGCCCCTCGCGGCCGGGCCGGCCTCACGAGGCCCGCCGGGCTCCCGGGCGGCCCGGGTGACGCGGGGTTCACGGACGGGCAATGGGTGGGAAACGGGTCGTTGTCAGGCTGCCCGGCGGACAGCGACCCGCTCCTTGAGGATGTGGCCCGTGACGTTCAAGGCCGAGTACATCTGGATCGACGGCACCGAGCCGACGGCCAAGCTGCGCTCGAAGACGAGGATAATCGCGGGCTCGCCCGCCGGTCTCGACGCGTTGCCCGTCTGGGGCTTCGACGGGTCGAGCACCAACCAGGCCGAGGGCCACGCCTCCGACCGCGTGCGAGGCGCTCGGCGAGGGCTCCAAGCCGATGGACCACGTCAAGCACTACGGCGCCGGGATCGACGACCGGCTGACCGGTCTGCACGAGACGGCCCCGTGGAACGAGTACTCGTACGGCGTCTCGAACCGCGGCGCCTGCGTCCGCATCCCCTGGCAGGTCGAGAAGGACGGCAAGGGGTACACCGAGGACCGGCGGCCGAACGCCAACGTCGACCCGTACGTCGTCACGCGCCCGCTCGTCGACACGTGCTGCACCGCGCTGGAGAAGGCCGGGCAGGTCTGGCCCACCCCAGCCCCTCGCGCTCCCGCCCGGTGGGGGTGTCACCAGGTACACCCCCGTTCCGGGGGCCTCTCCTCCTGACCGGCCACCCCGTCCGCGGCCACACTGGACCGCAAGGAACGGGCGGATCAGCCCGATCGGGCGGAACGGACGGAGTGCGGCATGGGTACGAGGGTGCGGGGGGCCGTGGTGGCGGGGGCGCGGGGGGTGGTGCTCGCCGTGGCGGGGCTCGCCGGGTCGATCACCTTGTTCGTCGTGTCCGTGCTGTCCATCGCCCTGGTTCCGCTGGGCGTGGGCGCCCTGGCCACACCGTCGGTGCTCGGCCTGGTGCGCTTCTGGGCGAACCGGCGGCGGGTCGCCGCCGCCGAGTGGTGCGGGATACGGATCCCGGCGGCGTACCGGCCGCTGCCGCCTGACGTGGGCGGCGGGCCCGCCGGGCAGGTACGGCGGACCCGGCTCGTGCTCGGCGACCCGGCGACCTGGCGGGATCTGCGGTGGCTGCTCGTCGACATGACCGCCGGGTGCGTGACCGCGCTGCTGCCCGCGGCCCTCATGCTGTATCCGCTGGAGGGGTACGCGATGGCCGCCGGGCTCTGGCGGGCCGTCACGGACGGCACGCACATCGGCTACTGGTACGCGTTCGTGCCGATCTCCGGGCAGGGCAGCGCGCTGCTCGCCGCACTGCTGGGCACCGTGTTCCTCGCCGTCGGGATGTACGCGGCTCCCGCGCTGCTGCGGGCCCACTTCCGGGTCACGCGCGCGGCGCTCGCGCCGTCCGACGGTGAACTGACCGAGCGGGTCCGCGTACTGACCGAGACACGGCGGGACGCCGTGGACACGTCCGCCGCCGAGCTGCGCCGCATCGAGCGCGACCTGCACGACGGGGCGCAGGCGCGGCTCGTCGCCGTGGGCATGGACCTCGGCACGGTCGAGGCGCTCATCGAGAAGGACCCCGCGAAGGCCAGGGAACTGCTCGCGCAGGCGCGCCGGTCCTCCGCCGACGCGCTGACCGAGCTGCGCGACCTGGTCCGTGGCATCCATCCGCCGGTACTCGCCGAGCGCGGGCTCGGGGACGCCGTACGGGCGCTCGCGCTCAGGCTCCCGGTGCCCACCGAGGTGGACGTGGAGCTGCCGGGGCGGGCCGACGCCCCCGTGGAGTCGGCGGCGTACTTCGCGGTCAGCGAGACCCTCACCAACGCGGTGAAGCACGCGGGCGCCGGCCGTGTGTGGGTCGACGTCCGCCACAGTGCCGGCATGCTGCGTATCTCCGTCACCGACAACGGCGAGGGCGGCGCGGTGGTCGGCGCGGGCGGCGGCCTGGACGGCATCGAGCGCAGGCTGGGTACATTCGACGGTGTCCTCGCCGTCAGCTCCCCCGCGGGCGGTCCGACCATGGTGACCATGGAGATCCCTTGCGCGTTGTCCTAGCGGAAGACCTGTTCCTGCTGCGGGACGGGCTCGTGCGGCTCCTGGAGGCGTACGACTTCGAGATCGCGGCCGCCGTCGAGAGCGGCCCCGAACTCGCCAAGGCCCTGGCCGAGTCGAGTCCCGACGTCGCCGTCGTCGACGTGCGGCTCCCGCCCTCGCACACCGACGAGGGGCTGCAGTGCGCGCTCGCCGCGCGGCGCGAGCGGCCGGGCCTTCCGGTGCTCGTCCTGTCCCAGCACGTCGAGCGGTTGTACGCGCGTGAGCTGCTCGCGGACGGCAGCGGCGGGGTCGGCTATCTGCTCAAGGACCGGGTCTTCGACGCCGAGCAGTTCGTGGACGCGGTGCGGAGGGTGGCGGGTGGCGGGACCGCGATGGACCCGCAGGTCATCCAGCAGTTGCTGTCGCGCCGCGCGGCGGACGAACCGCTTGGCGGGCCCACGCCGCTCACACCGCGCGAGCTGGAGGTGCTGGAACTGATGGCACAGGGGCGGTCCAACGCGGCCATCGCCGGTCAGCTCGTCGTCACCGAACGGGCCGTCGCCAAGCACACCTCCAACATTTTCGCCAAGCTCGGCCTGCCGGTCTCGGACGACGACAACCGTAGGGTTCTGGCCGTTCTCGCGTATCTGGACCGGGACGGGCGGTGAGCGCCGCGGGGCGTGGACCGGGCGCGGGAGCCGGGACACCGCCGGGTACGCCGATCCGCCGTCGCGTTCGTACGGCGTCAACTCCGCGCCACTGTGATCCCGTTGCCCGCGCGTCCCGTTGAGCACGGGCCGCCGCCCCGTTAGCGTGCGCCGCACCATCCGCGACGCAGGGGGTCACCGCATGCCCAGCACACCCGCGCCAAGGCGACGCACGGTCCTTCAGGCGGCGGGCGCCGTCGGTGCAGGCACGGCGCTCACCGGCCTGGGCAGCGGCGGGGCACACGCCGCCGCCCCGCCCCTCGGCACCCTTGCCGCGCAGGCCGCGCTGCGCAGACGGCTGCCGCACCACGCCGACCAGTTCCGCCTCGCACTGGTGGCCGACTCGGGCGAGGGCGACCGCTTCCGGGTGACCGGGACGCGGGGCCGCATCACCGTCGAAGGGACGACCCCGGCCGTGCTTCTGGCCGGGGTCCACTGGTACCTGAAGTACGTGTGCGGTGCGCACATCGCGTGGAACGGCAGCCAGCTCGACCACCTGCCGCGCCGGCTGCCCGCCCCGTCCCGCCCGTTGGAACGGTCCACCGCTCTGCCGCACCGCTTCGCGCTCAACGACACCAACGACGGCTACACGGGCCCGTACGAGGACTGGCCGTACTGGGAGCGTCTGATCGACGTCCTCGCACTGCACGGCTGCAACGAGGTGCTGGTCGTCGCCGGCATGGAGGCCGTCTACCACCGGGTCCTCACCGACTTCCACTACAGCGACGAGGAGGCGCGCGCCTGGCTGCCCGCCCCCTCCCACCAGCCGTGGTGGCTGTTGCAGAACCTGTACGGGTACGGCGGCCCGCTCTCCGCCGCACTGATCGCGCGACGCGCCGGGCTGGGTCGCCGGATCACCGATCGGCTGCGTGCGCTCGGGATGCGGCCCGTCATGCCCGGCTACTACGGGCATGTGCCCAAGGAGTTCGCCGAGCGCAACGGCGGTGACGCGCACGTCGTCCCGCAAGGCACCTGGCACGGCTTCCAGCGGCCCGGCTGGCTCGACCCGCGCACCACCTCCTTCGCCCGCGTCGCCGCGTCGTTCTACCGGCACCAGAAGGACCTGTTCGGCGACATCGACGCCTTCAAGATGGATCTGCTGCACGAGGGCGGCACGGCTGGTGACGTCCCGGTGGCGGGCGCCGCGCGCGGCGTCGAGACGGCGCTGCGGACGAACAGGCCCGGCGCGACCTGGGTGATCCTGGGCTGGGAGTCCAACCCGCTGCCCGAACTGCTGGCCGCCGTCGACAAGAAGAAGATGCTGATCGTCGACGGTGTCTCGGACCGCTACTCGTCCGTCACCGACCGGGAGAAGGACTGGGCCGGCACCCCGTACGCGTTCGGCACCATCCCCAACTTCGGGGGACGCACGACGACGGGGGCCCGCGCGCACGTCTGGAACGAGAAGTTCTTCGCCTGGCGCGACAAGCCGGGCAGCGCGCTGGCCGGGACGGCATACATGCCGGAGGCCACCGACCGCGACCCGGCCGCCTTCGAGCTGTGGTCCGAACTGGCCTGGACGGACCGGCCGTTGGACCGTGCGGACTGGTTCGACGGGTACGCGCGGTTCCGGTACGGGCGCGCCGACCGGCACGCCCGCGCCGCTTGGTCGGCGCTGCGCGAGACGGCGTACCAGCACCGGGCGGTGGGGCGCTCGGACCCGCACGACTCGCTGTTCGCCGCGCGGCCCGACCTGTCGGCCGACAGCGCCGCCTACTACGCGCCGCACGCCCTGACCTACGACCCGGCCCGCTTCGACGCGGCGCTCGCCGGGCTGCTCGGGGTCGCGGCCGACCTGCGGGGCAGCGCCGCGTACAAGTACGACGTCGCCGACACCGCACGACAGGCACTGGCCAACCGCAGCCGCCACCTGCTGCCGCAGCTCAAGGCGGCGTACGACGCGGGTGACCGGGAGACGTTCAAGGCGCTGGCGGCGCTGTGGCTGAAGCTGATGCGCCTCTCGGACGACGTGACGGGGACGGTGCCCGCGTTCCTGCTCGGCCCGTGGGTGCGCGCCGCGCGGACCATAGCCACGAACGCCGCGGAACGCGCCGAGTTCGAGCGCACCGCGAAGACGCTGATCACGGTGTGGGGCGGCCGGGCCACGTCCGATCCGGGCCGTCTGCGCGACTACGGAAACCGCGAATGGCACGGTCTGACGGCCGATTTCTACGTGCCGCGCTGGCAGAAGTGGCTCGACGAGCTGACCGACGCGCTCGCGGCGGGCCGCGACCCCGAGCCGGTCGACTGGTTCGCGTTCGAGGAGCCGTGGACGCGCGAGCGCAAGGACTATCCGCTGCGGCCGTACGGGGACGCGTACCGCACCGCCGCGCGGGTGCGTGACGTCCTGGCGCGGGCGCCCTACCAGGGCTCCTTGACGGTCCTGGCCGATCCGCCGGCCATGCCGCCGGGCGGCCACGCGCGTGTGGCAGCCACATTCCACAACGTCAACGGGCTGCGGGCGACCGGCCGGGTCGACTTCACGCTCGGCGGCATCGACGCGGCACCGGAGGGGCCGACGTCCCTGGCGCGCGTCGCACCGGGCGGCAAGGGCACGGTGGTCTGGCGGGCCGACGCCCCCGGAACCCCGCTGGACGCGCCGCTGCGTCCGCTGCCGTACACGCTCCAGGTGCGGTACGGACCCGAGGGTGAGCGCCGGATCACCTCCACCCGCAAGGGTGAGCTCTTCGAGGCGGGGCCGCTGGCGGCCAGCTGGAGGACGTACACCGACAACGGCGCGGTCTTCGGGCAGCTCGACGACCGGTTCGCGATCGACGGCGGGGGCGCCGACCTGTGGAAGGCCACCGCCGAGTTCGGGACGGCCTACCGCGAGGGCGGGCTGCGCGACGGCTCGTCGGTCACCGTGCGGGTGGACGCCCAGGCGGAGACCGGCCGATGGGCGCGGGCGGGCGTCGTCGCCCGCGACTCGCTGGCCACCCCCGGCTCCCCCGGTTTCGTGAACCTGGCGGTCACCCCGTCCAGCGGCGTGGTCCTCTCCTACGACACGAACGGCGACGGCACACTCGACCACTACAAGCGGATCACCGGACTCAAGGCCCCGGTGCTGCTGCGCCTGACCCGCTCCGGCGGCTCGTACACGGGCGCCTGCTCCACGGACGACGGCGCGACCTGGCGCACGGTGGCGACGGTCTCCGTGCCGGGGGCGGCGGCCGCGCAGGACGTGGGCCTGTTCATGACCGCGGCCAACGGCGGGAACGGACGGCGCGGCACGGTCGAGTTCAGCGGCTGGCGGCTGGCGCATGGCGGGTGACGGGTGTGGCGCGACCACGGCGGTCGTGGCCGCCAAGTCCGAGTCCGCCCCGGCCTGCGGGGCGCGGGACCCGCGTGTCCTCGCGGGGGTCCGCTGGAAGTCGCGGGCGGGGGACTGGTACCTGCTCGCGGCGGGCAGCGAACAGGTCACGTCCGTGCGGGCGGCGGGCGGGACCGGTGACGCTGTCCGGGCGGACGGCCGGCGGGGCGAAGGTCTCGCCGCTTCGGTGACGGGGCGCGCCGCCACGCGCCCGCGCCGTGTTCGCCGTCCGCCGGTCAAGAAAGTCTTGTCCCGGGGGTGTACCCGCTCCTTACCCGTCAGTACATTGACGCCATGTCTAATACGCGTGTCACGCTGAAGGCGCGGCAGGTCTCCTTCAGCTGGGACCGGACCCCGCTGCACTGGATCCCGGACGACCCCTTCACCACGCACACCATCAACGTGCTGCACCTCCTGCTCCCCGCAGGGGAACGGTGGTTCGTGCACGTGTACAAGCAGGTCCTCCCCCTCATCAGGGACGACCGGCTCCGCGAGGACGTCATCGGGTTCATCGGCCAGGAGGCCATGCACTCGCGGGCCCACGACGAAGTGCTTCCGCACCTGCGCGAGCTCGGTCTCGACCCGACGCCGTACACCGCGCAGGTCGACTGGTTCTTCGAGAAGCTGCTCGGCGACCGGACACTGCCGCCGGGCAGGGCACGCCGGTGGTGGCTGATGGAGCGGGTCGCCCTCATCGCGGCGATCGAGCACTACACGGCGTTCCTCGGCAACTGGGTGCTCAACGCCGACGAACTGGACCGGCGCGGCGCCGACCCGACCATGCTCGACCTGCTGCGCTGGCACGGCGCCGAGGAGGTCGAGCACCGCTCGGTGGCGTTCGACCTGTTCACGCACCTGGACGGGAGCTACCGGCGGCGCGCCCGCACCTGGGCCACCGCCTTCACCGCCCTGGTCTTCCTGTGGCAGCGCGGCGCCCGCTTCTTCATGGAGAACGACCCGACGCTGCTCGACGGCAAGGCCACCTTCAGGGACTTCTACCGCAGCGGCAAGCGGGGTGTGCTGCCCACGGCCGGTGACATGGCCCGCTCCATCCCGCGCTACCTGAGCCGCGGCTACCACCCGGAGCAGGAGGGCGACACCGCGCAGGCCGTCGCGTACCTCGCCTCCTCTCCCGCTGCCGGCTCCCACGCCGCCACCGCGGCCGAGGCCCGCTGCGACGCCCGCGCCGGAGCCGCCCGATGAGTGCCCTGACCCTGCGCAAGGCCGTCGTCGTGGCCGGTGCCGCACTCGTCGTGCGGCGGGCGCTGCGGCGCCGCGTGCGGAGTTCGCCGCTGTGGCCGATGCCCGCCCTGGAGGAGCCGATCTCGGGGCGGCCGCGCGCCCGCGCGCTGCGGCTGCTCGTCGCGCGGCACGAGACCGTGGCCGACGGTGTGGTGCAACTCCGCCTAGAGGGCCGCGCCTTGCCCTCCTGGACGCCGGGCGCCCATCTGGACCTGGTGCTGCCCTCCGGTCTCCTACGGCAGTACTCGCTGTGCGGCGACCCGGAGGACACCTCGTCGTACACCGTCGCCACCCGTCTGATCCCCGAGGACGAGGGCGGGCGCGGCGGGTCGCGCGAGGTGCACGAGCAGTTGCGGGCCGGTGTCGAGGTCGAGGTCCGCGGGCCGCGCAACCGCTTCCCGCTCGATGTGGACGCGCCCGCCCACCTGTTCGTCGCGGGCGGCATCGGCATCACGCCGATCCTGCCGATGCTGCGCGCGGTCGAGGCCGGGGGCGGGCGGTGGACGCTGCTCTACGGCGGCCGGACGCGGGCCTCGATGCCGTTCCTGGAGGAGATCGAGAAGCTCGGCGGCCCTGACGGCACGGCGAGCGGGCGGGTGACGGTCGTCGCCGAGGACGAGGGCGGACGGCCGGACCTGGGGGCGGCGTTGGCGGCGGCCGAGCCCGGCACGGCCGTGTACTGCTGCGGGCCCGAGGGGCTGATGGCCGCCGTGGAGGAGGCCCTGCCCGGCCACTGCGCGCTGCACCTGGAGCGGTTCGCGCCGCGCAACACGGCCGACGGGAACGGGCCGTTCGAGGTCGAGCTGCGCCGCACCGGCACGGTGGTCGACGTGCCCGCGGACTCGACCGTGCTTGCGGCGGTCCGGGCCGAAGTGCCCGGCATCCCGTACTCGTGCGAGCAGGGCTTCTGCGGAACGTGCCAACAGCGCGTCCTGGAGGGCGAGGTCGACCACCGCGACGAGCTGCTGACCGACGCCGAGCGCGACGGCTCGATGCTCATCTGCGTGTCGCGGGCGCGCGGCGAGCGGCTGGTGCTCGACCTGTGACGGACGGGCCCGCCGGAGCGTCCTGAATCGCTCGGTAGAGTGTTCGGCATGACTACCGGGGTGCGGCGCAGAATGGGAGTCGAGGAGCGGCGGCAGCAGTTGATCGGGGTCGCCCTCGACCTGTTCAGCCACCGCTCCCCCGACGAGGTCTCCATCGATGAGATAGCATCCGCCGCGGGCATATCGCGACCGCTGGTCTACCACTACTTCCCGGGCAAACTCAGCCTGTACGAGGCCGCGTTGAAGCGGGCGGCGCAGGATCTGGCGGCGCGCTTCGAGGAGCCGCAGGAAGGGCCGCTCGGGGCGCGGCTGCTGCGTGTGATGGACCGGTTCTTCGACTTCGTGGACGAGCACGGCCCCGGTTTCTCGGCGTTGATGCGTGGCGGTCCCGCCGTCGGCTCCTCCGCCACGAACGCGCTGATCGACTCGGTGCGGCAGGCCGCGTACGTCCAGATCCTGGCGCACCTGGGCGTGCGGGCGGCGTCGCCGCGGCTCGATCTCGTGGTGCGTTCATGGATCTCGCTGGCCGAGTCGACGGCGCTGATCTGGCTGGACGGGCGGCGCATCCCGCGTGCCGAGCTGGAGGTGCAGCTCGTCCACGACTTCGCGGCGCTCGCCGCGGTCAGCGCCGCCTACGACGAGGAGATGGCGCGGCTGCTGCGGCGCATCCTCGTGGACGAGCCGGCCGACGGCCCGTTCTCGGACCTCATCGCCCGACTCGCCGCGCTCGCGCCCGCGTAGCGCCGAGACGTCGGGGCGCGCCTACGCGATCGCCGACCGGTACGCCGGCTCCAGGTCGCGTACCTCGGCGGACAGGTGCACGCCCTCCGGTGCCTCGATGTGGCCGGGCAGCGCGGCCAGTACGGCGTCGGCGAGCGCGGCCTTGGCCTCCTCGGTGCGCCCGGCGAGCAGGGCGATCTCCACGTGGACGAGGTCCGCGGCCGCCTCCCCCGCGACGGTCGCGTCGGCGCGGCGAAAGCGCGTCTTGCAGGCCGCGGTGCGGGCGGCGACGTGCTCCACCGCGGCCGCGTGGAGGGCGCCCGCGAGAGCGGGGCGGTCGATCCGGTCGCCGAGGCCGGCGGAGTAGTCGACGGTGATCTGCGGCATGCGGGCTCCCGGGGCACGGCGGAAAGGATCTGCGGGTCGGTGCCCACGATAGGCAACACGTCACGTGGCCGGTACAGTCGCCTCCCGTGACCGCACGCCTTACCGACATAGCAGCACAAGCGGGGGTCAGCGAAGCGACGGTAAGCCGTGTGCTCAACGGCAAGCCCGGTGTCGCGGCGGCCACCCGTCAGTCCGTGCTCGCCGCCCTCGACGTCCTGGGCTACGAGCGTCCCGTGCGGCTCAAGCAGCGCAGCGCGGGCCTGGTCGGGCTGATCACGCCGGAGCTGGAGAACCCCATCTTCCCGGCGCTCGCCCAGGTCGTGGTGCAGGCCCTGACCCGGCAGGGGTACACGCCGGTGCTCGCCACGCAGACGCCCGGCGGCTCCACGGAGGACGAGCTGACCGAGATGCTGGTGGACCGGGGGGTCAGCGGCATCATCTACGTCTCGGGCCTGCACGCCGACACGACGGCCGACACCGGACGTTACGAGCGGCTGCGCGGCCGCGGTGTGCCGTTCGTACTCGTCGACGGGTTCTCGCCGAAGGTGGCGGCCCCGTTCATCTCGCCGGACGACCGTGCGGCGGCCCGGCTCGCGGTGACGCATCTCGTCTCCCTCGGCCACACCCGGATCGGCCTGGCGCTCGGGCCGCACCGGTTCGTGCCGGTGCTGCGCAAGACGGAGGGGTTCGTGCGTGCCATGGGCGACCTGCTGGGCCTGTCCGGGAAGGACGTCGAGCGCGAGCTGATCCAGCATTCGCTGTACACCCTGGAGGGCGGTCAGGCCGCGGCGGACGCGCTGCTCGGCCGGGGGTGCACGGGCGTCGTCTGCGCCAGCGACATGATGGCACTGGGTGCCGTTCGGGCGGTGCGGGAACGGGGGCTTGACGTGCCCTCGGACGTGTCGGTCGTGGGCTTCGACGACTCGACGCTGGTCGCCTTCACCGATCCGCCGCTGACCACGGTCCGCAAGCCGGTGCACGCGATGGGTCAGGCCGCCGTGCACACGCTGCTGGAGGAGATCGGCGGGACACCGGCGCCGCACAGCGAATTCCTGTTCATGCCGGAGCTGGTGGTACGGGGTTCCACCGCCTCGGCCCCGCCTCGTGCCGGGGTGCGGCCTCGTCCATAGGGCGTAGCGCGTGCAATCGGGACCCACCCGAGGGATGATCGGATCAAGAGCCCGAATCTGGCAGACTCTGTGGCTATGGGTGAATCGACCGTGACCGCACAGGAAGGCCCCGAAGGGGTCACCACCTCACCCATCGCGAAGGAGGACCGCGAGGAGCTGGGATCCCACGGCGTCCTGCGCAGAGTCAGGATGCCGCGACGGCCGCGGCTGTGGTTCGAGATCCTGCTGATCGCGGTGAGTTACTGGACGTACTCGCTGATCCGCAACGCGGTCCCGGAGCAGAGGGCGAAGGCGCTGCGCAACGCGGACTGGGTGTGGAGCGTGGAGCACCACCTGGGCATCGCCGTCGAGCAGAGCGTCAACCACGCCGTCAACTCCGTGACTTGGCTTGTCGTCGGTATGAACTACTACTACGCGACGCTGCACTTCATCATGACGCTGGGTGTGCTCGTATGGCTGTTCCGCTGCCATCCCGGCCGCTACGCGGCGGCCCGCCTGGTCCTCTTCATGACCACCGTTGTCGCGCTGGTCGGTTACTACCTGACACCGCTGGCGCCGCCGCGGCTGATGTCCGACGGCCACTTCATCGACACGGTCGCCGTCCACCACACCTGGGGGTCGATGGCCTCCGGCAACCTCAAGCACATGTCGAACCAGTACGCGGCGATGCCGTCGATGCACATCGGCTGGTCGCTGTGGTGCGGTCTGACGATCTTCGCACTCGCGTCGGTTCCGTGGGTGCGGGTGCTCGGCCTTCTGTACCCGGCGCTGACCCTGGTGGTGATCGTCTCGACCGCGAACCACTTCTGGCTGGACGCGGTGGGCGGTGTGCTCTGCCTGGCCTTCGGCTTCTTCGTGGCGCGCCTGTGGTACGGGGCGCTGCCCTACCAGCTGCCGAAGCTGGTGCCGCCGCGGCTGCTGCCGCCGGTCAAGGGCGCCGGTCCTCAGGCCGCCGCCCCGTAGAACCGCTCCTCGACCACAGCCCTGGCGCGCCGCGTGGTGCGCCGGTAGTCCTCCAGCATGTCCCCGACGTGTCCGGGGTCGTACCCGAGGTAGCGGGCGACGGCGCCGAGTTCCCGCCCGTCGGAGGGGAACGTGTCGCCGGGGCGGCCGCGCACCAGCATCACCGCGTTGCGCACGCGGGTGGCGAGCACCCACGCCTCGTCGAGGACGGCCGCCTCCTCGCTCGGCAGCAGACCCGCGGCGCAGGCCGCGGCGAGCGCCTCGCGGGTACGGGTGGTGCGCAGGCCCGGTTCGGCCCAGCCGTGCTGGAGCTGGAGGAGCTGCACGGTCCATTCGACGTCGGAGAGGCCGCCGCGGCCCAGCTTGGCGTGCAGGGTCGGGTCGGCGCCGCGCGGAAGGCGTTCGGCCTCCATGCGGGCCTTGAGGCGGCGGATCTCGCGTACGGCGTCGTCGCCGAGGCCCTCGGCGGGGTAGCGCAGCGGGTCGATCAGCTCCATGAAGGCGAGGCCGAGGTCGGCGTCGCCCGCGACGGGCGTGGCGCGCAGCAGGGCCTGCGACTCCCAGACGAGGGACCAGCGGCGGTAGTACGCCTCGTACGACTTGAGGGTGCGCACCATCGGGCCGGACTTGCCCTCGGGGCGCAGGTCGGCGTCGATGAGCAGCGGTGGGTCGGCGCTGGGCAGGGCGAGCAGGCGGCGCATCTCGGAGACGACCTTGTTGGCGGCCTGGGCGGCCTCCTGTTCGTCGGCGCCGTCGCGGGGCTCGTGGACGAAGAGCACGTCGGCGTCGGAGCCGTAGCCGAGCTCGTGGCCGCCGAAGCGGCCCATGGCGATGACCGCGAAGCGGGTGGGCAGGGTGTCGCCCCAGCCGTCGCGGACGACGGCCCGCAGGGTTCCGGCGAGGGTGGCGGCGGTGAGGTCGGAGACGGCGCCGCCGACACGGTCGACGAGGGCGCCCTGGTCGGGCGGGGCGTTTCCGGCCTCGCGGGCGGCGAGCGCCTCGGGCACGCCCATGACGGCGGGCGTGCCCTCGGTGCCGTAGGAGGCGACGATCTCGGCGGCGGCGGTGCGGAACAGTTCGCGGCGGCGTACTCCGCGGGCCGCGCGCACGGCCTGCTCGTCGCCGTCGGCGCGGCCGACCGCGGCGAGGATCTCCTGTTCGAGCTGGGCGGCGCCGCGCGGCTGGAGGCCCTTGGCGTCGCCGAGCAGGGCCACGGCCTCGGGGGCGCGCATCAGCAGGTCGGGGGCGAGGCGCCCGGCGGACAGGACGCGGGCGAGGTTCTCGGCGGCGGCGCCCTCGTCGCGAAGGAGCCGCAGGTACCAGGGGGTCTTGCCGAGCGCGTCGGAGACCTTGCGGAAGTTGAGCAGTCCGGCGTCCGGGTCGGCGGAGTCCGCGAACCAGCCGAGCAGGACGGGCAGCAGGGTGCGCTGGATGGCGGCCTTGCGGCTGACGCCGGAGGCGAGGGCCTCCAGGTGGCGCAGGGCTGCGCTGGGGTCGGCGTAGCCGAGGGCGACGAGCCGTTCGCGGGCGGCGGTGGGGCTCAACCGGGTTTCGCCGGAAGGGGGTCCCCCCGCCCGAGCGAATTCGAGGGTGGGGGAGAGTTGGGCAACGGCGTCGAGCAGCGGCCGGTAGAAGAGCTTCTCGTGCAGGCGACGCACCATCGAGGTGTGGCGCTTCCAGGCGCGGCCGAGGTCGGTGATGGGTTCGGTGCGCATGCCCATGGAGCGGCCGATGCGACGCAGGTCGGCCTCGTCCTCGGGGACGAGGTGGGTGCGGCGCAGCCTGTGGAGCTGGATGCGGTGTTCGAGGGTGCGCAGGAACCGGTAGGCGTCGTCGAGCTGCACGGCGTCGACGCGGCCCACGTAGCCGCCTTCGGCGAGCGCGGCGAGCGCGTCGAGGGTGGTGCCGCTGCGCAGCGAGGCGTCGGATCTGCCGTGTACCAACTGGAGCAGCTGGACGGCGAATTCGACGTCGCGAAGGCCGCCGGGGCCGAGCTTGAGCTCGCGGTCGAGCTCGCCCGCCGGGATGTTCTCGACGACGCGGCGGCGCATCTTCTGCACATCGGGCACGAAGTTCTCGCGCTCGGCCGCCTGCCACACCAGCGGGGTGACGGCTTCGAGGTAGGCGGCGCCGAGCTCGGGGTCGCCCGCGACCGGGCGCGCCTTGAGCAGTGCCTGGAACTCCCAGGTCTTGGCCCACCGCTGGTAGTAGGCGAGGTGGGAGGAGAGGGTGCGCACCAGCGGGCCGTTGCGGCCCTCGGGCCGCAGGTTGGCGTCGACGGGCCAGATGGTGCCCTCGACGGTCGTCTCGGAGCAGATCCGCATCATGTGCGAGGCGAGCCGGGTGGCGGCCCGCAGGGCCTTGTCCGTCGTCTCGGGGTCCGCGCCGTCGGCGGCCTCGGCGACGAAGATGACGTCGACGTCGGAGACGTAATTGAGTTCGTGTCCGCCGCACTTGCCCATCGCGATCACCGCGAGGCGGCACTGCGCGGCGTCGGCGGGCGCGGCGGCGGCGGCCATGGCGAGCGCGGCGCGCAGCGTCGCCGTCGCCAGGTCGGCGAGCTCGGCGGCGGTCTGTGCGACATCGGTGGTGCCGCACACGTCGCGGGCGGCGACGGAGAGCAGGCAGCGCCGGTAGGCGACGCGCAGCGAGACGGGGTCGGTGGCGTCGGCGAGGCCGCGCTCGAACTCCTCGACGCCCGGGTGCAGATCGCTCGGCTCGTACGTGACCAGGGCCCGCCAGTCGTCGGGGTGGCGGGCGAGGTGGTCGGCGAGCGCGTCGGAGGCGCCGAGCACGCCGAGCAGCCGGTCGCGCAGCGGCTTGGCGGTGACGAGCGTGTCGAGCAGTTCGCGGCGCCCCGGTTCCCCGGCGCCGCGCTCCTGAGCCTCGGCGAGCCGCAGCAGGCCGAGCAGCGCCCGGTCGGGGTCGGCGGTGGCGCCGAGCGCGTCGAGCAGGAGCGGGTCGGCGCGCACCTCGGACAGGGCGTCGGCGTCGAGGTGGCGCTCCGCGGCGGACGGATCGGTGAACCCGTGCCGCAGCAGCCGCGTGAAGGTACTACTACGGCGTCCCTGAGGCACCGACATGCCCCGCCTCCTTCTCCAGGATCACAACTGGTCACGAGCCTACGGCCTCGGCGGGCGGCGGCGCCCGGCGGGCACCGGAAGCCTCCCGTCCGGCCGCCCCGGAAGCGACCGCCCCGGCGGAACGGCCCTCCGCACGACAGCGGGTCCCGCCGTCCACCCGAGCGGACGGGGCCCGGGCACAGTTCACCGGGATTTCATCCGTGCGGGTCCGCGCGCGTGCCGCACCCGCTCCCTGGCGTGTGCATGCTCTGGCTGCACCGTCACCGTCGTTCGCCCCGCACCCACTTCACCGGAGGTGTCACGTGACCGGCAAGACGCTCCTGAGCCGCACCCGCGGCAGGCTGCTGTCCTCGGCCGCGGCCGTCGCGGCGGCCGCCCTCGGCGGCTGGCTCGCCCTCTCCGCGGGCGTGCCCGCGCACGCCGCGACCGGGCTGCCCACCCCGGACCACACCATCGTCGTGGTCTTCGAGAACCACTCCTACGGCCAGATCATCGGCTCGTCCCGGGCCCCGTACATCAACAGCCTCGCCGACGGCGGCGCCAACCTGACGGCGTCGTACGCGCAGACGCACCCCAGCCAGCCCAACTACTACGCGCTGTTCTCCGGCGACACCCAGGGCGTCACGGACGACAGCTGTGTCGCGCCCGGCTTCTCCTCCGCGGACAACCTCGGGGCGGAGCTGCTCGCCGCCGGGAAGAGCTGGGCCAGCTACAACGAGGACCTGCCGAGCCAGGGCTCGACGGTCTGCTCGTCGGGGAACTACGCGCAGAAGCACAACCCGTGGTTCGGGTTCGGCAACGTACCCACCAGCACGGCCAAGACCTTCGCCCAGTTCCCCACGGACTACTCGACGCTCCCGAAGGTCTCGTACGTCATCCCGAACCTGTGCAGCGACATGCACAACTGCTCGGTCAAGACCGGCGACCGGTGGATCAAGAACAACCTGGGCGACTACGCGACCTGGGCCAAGAGCCACAACAGCCTTCTCGTCATCACCTTCGACGAGGACAACGGCAGCAGCGGCAACCACGTCCCCACCGTCCTGTACGGCGGGCCGGTCGCCGCCGGCTCGATGTCGTCGGCCACCTACCACCACTACGACGTGCTGCGCACCATCGAGGACATGTACGGCCTGCCGTACGCGGGTCACGCCGCGTCGGGCAAGGACATCACCGGCGTCTGGGCGCCCTGAGGCGTACCTGGGCACCCGCGACGACGCGGCCCGCGCGCCGACGGACGGACTGCGGCACAGCAGCGGCGGCGCGGCCACGGCGGCGTCCGGGCGGGCCGCCGGCCCGGCCCGCCCGACACCGCGGCAACACGACGCGACTCGCCAGGGGCGCCACGGGCGGTCGACGCCCTCTCACCACCCGCAGACGGCCTGGCACGGGTGAGCGGAACCCGGATCGGAGGGTCGCGGCGACGGGCCGCGCCCCTCGGGGGTACGCGACGGGTGAGCGACCCGGCCGACGCCTACAGCACCGGCAGGTTCTTCCGCAGCTCGAACGCCGTTACCTCGGAGCGGTACTCCTCCCACTCCTGCTTCTTGTTGCGCAGGAAGAAGTCGTACACGTGCTCGCCGAGCGTCTCGGCGACCAGTTCGCTGCGCTCCATGAGCGAGATCGCCTCGCCGAGGTTCTGCGGCAGCGGCTCGATGCCCAGGGCGCGGCGCTCCGCGTCCCGCAGCGCCCACACGTCGTCGTCGGCCCCCGGAGGGAGCTCGTAGCCCTCCTCGATGCCCTTCAGGCCCGCCGCGAGCAGCACCGCGTACGCCAAGTACGGGTTGCAGCCCGCGTCGAGCGAGCGGACCTCGACCCGTGCCGAGCCCGTCTTGCCCGGTTTGTACATGGGGACCCGGATGAGGGCCGAGCGGTTGTTGTGGCCCCAGCAGATGTAGGAGGGGGCCTCGCCGCCCGCGCCCGCCGTGCGCTCGGCGCCGCCCCAGATGCGCTTGTAGGAGTTGACCCACTGGTTGGTGACGGCGGAGATCTCCGCGGCGTGCCGCAGCAGGCCCGCGATGAAGGAGCGGCCCACCTTCGACAGCTGGTACTCGGCGCCGGACTCGTAGAACGCGTTGCGGTCGCCCTCGAAGAGGGAGAGGTGCGTGTGCATGCCGGAGCCCGGGTATTCGGAGAACGGCTTGGGCATGAACGTGGCCTGCACCCCCTGCTCAAGGGCGACCTGCTTCATGACCAGGCGGAACGTCATGATGTTGTCCGCCGTGGAGAGCGCGTCCGCGTAGCGCAGGTCGATCTCCTGCTGGCCGGGCGCGCCCTCGTGGTGGCTGAACTCGACCGAGATGCCCATGGATTCGAGCATGGTGATCGCCTGGCGGCGGAAGTCCATGCCGACGTTCTGCGGGGTGTGGTCGAAGTAGCCGGAGGTGTCGGCGGGGACCGGGCGGCTGCCGTCGAGCGGCTTGTCCTTGAGGAGGAAGAACTCGATCTCGGGATGCGTGTAGAAGGTGAAGCCGAGGTCCGAGGTCTTGGCGAGGGCCCGCTTGAGGACGTAGCGCGGGTCCGCGAAGGACGGGGAGCCGTCCGGCATGAGGATGTCGCAGAACATGCGGGCGGTGCCGGGGGCCTCCGCGCGCCAGGGCAGGACCTGGAACGTGGACGGGTCCGGCTTGGCGATCATGTCGGACTCGTAGACCCGGGCGAAGCCCTCGATGGCGGAGCCGTCGAAGCCGATGCCCTCGTCGAAGGCCTGTTCCAGCTCGGCCGGGGCCACGGCCACCGACTTCAGGAAGCCCAGCACATCCGTGAACCACAGGCGTACGAACCGGATGTCGCGCTCCTCCAGGGTCCGGAGCACGAATTCCTGCTGCTTGTCCATCTTCCGCTTCCACCCATCCTTGCTGGTCAGGCCGCCTGCTCCCGCGCTGTCGAAGGGCCTGGCCACCATCCCACCACACACCCGTTTCGTGCGCGTTGCCGACCTTGATCGTCAGTGATCGGCCGCTGTCGTGTTCATAGTGCCCGCTGGACCCCCCAGCCCCATAGTGCCTGCCGTTCGGCGGCCCGACGACAGGGGCCCGGGGAGGGGGCCGTACGGGTGAACGGGACGGGTCGGTGGTCCGGACAACCGGTGCCGGTCGCGGGTGCGCGCCGGCAGCAAGTGGAATCCATTCCTCCGGGAGCTCAAATCGGGTCATGTAGGCCAAAGTTGGGGCCATTTCCGACGGGAATTGACGTCTTCTTGATCGACTCATTTCCCTCGCGTGAATGCTTCTTGGCCAGAGTTGGGGCCCTCTGCGTGTGCACAACAACGCGCACCTGACCCAGGGGGTTTTATGAGATCCAACCGCGGCGCCCGCCGCACCCGGGCCGGCCTCAGCATCGCAGCGACACTGCCGCTGCTCGCCGGCGCCCTCGCCCTTGCCGCCCCGGCCCAGGCCGACTCAGGGGCGGGCCGCGACACCCTGTCCGGCACCAAGCCGCTGTGGGCCACGAGCTCCGCGGACAAGGGCTCCACGGCGAACAGCCACACCGTCCACGCCCGCGTCTACCTGGCCGGACGGAACGCCCGCAAGCTCACCGCGTACGCGAGGGCCGTGTCGGACCCGTCGTCCCGCCAGTACGGTCACTACCTGACCGCCAAGCAGGCCAAGGCGCGCTTCGGGGCGACGAAGCACCAGATAGCCGCGGTCACGGCCTGGCTGAAGTCCTCCGGCCTGACCGTGACCGGTACCAACGACCACTACATCTCGGTCTCGGGCGACGTGTCCGCCGCCGAGAAGGCGTTCGGCACCCAGCTGCACAACTACGCCAAGAGCGGCCACACCTACCGCGCCCCGTCGCACGCCGCCTCCGTGCCGGCCTCGCTGCACGGCGCCGTGCTCACCGTGACCGGCCTGGACAGCGCCCCGCACCACGCGACGAAGCAGGACCAGCTTCCGCCGCCGGAAGCGGTGTTCCGCAACTCGGGCCCGTTCTCCACGTACTTCGGGTCGAACATCGCGACCACGCTGCCGGACGCCTACGGCAGCAAGGTCCCGTACGCGCCGAAGGGCTACACCGGCAAGCAGCTGCGCGCCGTCTACGGGGCGGGCAAGGCCACCGGCAAGGGTGTGCGGGTCGCCATCACCGACGCGTTCGCCTCGCCGTACATCGCCCAGGACGCGCAGGCCTACGCCGCCAAGAACGGTGACGCGCCCTACGCGGCCGGCCAGTTCAACCAGGACCTGCCCAAGAGCTACAACCACGTCAAGGAGTGCGGCGGGGCCGGCTGGTACGGCGAGGAGACCCTCGACGTCGAGGCCGTGCACGCCATGGCTCCGAAGGCGAACATCACCTACGTCGGCGCGGCCTCCTGCAACGACGACGACCTGCTCGACGCGCTGAACCGGGTCGTCGACAAGCACCTGGCCGACATCGTCTCCAACTCCTGGGGCGACATCGAGGCCAACCAGACGCCGCAGCTGGCCACCGCCTACGACCAGGTCTTCAAGATGGGCGCGGTCCAGGGCATCGGCTTCTACTTCTCCTCCGGTGACAACGGTGACGAGGTCGCCAACACCGGCACGAAGCAGGTCGACACCCCGGCCAACTCCGCCTGGGTGACGGCGGTCGGCGGCACCGCGCTGGCCGTCGGCAAGAACAACACGTACAAGTGGGAGACCGGCTGGGGCACCCAGAAGTCGACGCTCTCCGCCGACGGCAAGAGCTGGACCGGCTTCCCCGGCAAGTACCTGTACGGCGCCGGCGGCGGCACCAGCAAGACCGTGAACGAGCCCTTCTACCAGTGGGGCGTCGTCCCGAACTCGCTCGCCACGGCCAACGGCGGCCACCACCGCGTCGTCCCGGACATCTCGGCCATCGCCGACCCGCAGACCGGCTTCCTGGTCGGCCAGACGCAGACCATGCCCGACGGCTCGCTCGGCTACTCCGAGTACCGCATCGGCGGCACGTCGCTGGCCGCCCCGGTGATCGCGGGCGTCCAGGCGCTCGCCCAGCAGGAGCGCGGCGGCTTCCCGATCGGCTTCGCCAACCCGGAGATCTACGCCCGGTACGGCACCGGCCTGTTCCACGACGTGACGGACCACCCGACCGGTCACGGCCTCGCCGTGATCCGCAGGGACTTCGCCAACGGCTACGACGCGTCGAACGGCGTGCTCACCTCCCTGCGCACGCTCGGCACGGACTCCTCGCTGCACGCGACCCGCGGCTACGACGACGTGACGGGTGTCGGCACGCCGGCCCGCGGCTACGTCGAGTCGTACAGCTGGTTCTGACCTCTCCTCCCCCGGGAGCCTCACGCCCGCCCCGTCGGCCTCGGCCGGCGGGGCGGGCGCGTTCGTGCCGTATACCGGGCGGGGGTAGGGTTCCGGTCATGACGAGGCCACGGGGGCGCATGAGCCGCGGGCAGCTGCTGCTGTTCGTGGCGCTGCTCCTCGGCATCGTCGGCATGCACACGCTGGGGCATCCGACGGACCGCTCCCCCGGCGCGCTCGCCCTGCCCGCGGCGCACTCCGCCCCGGCCCTGGTCCCTGCCGTCGCACCTGCCGTCGTCGCTGCCGCGGTCCGGGACGACGCCCCCGTGGTGACCCGGCCCGCCGCCCACGCGCCCGCGGCGCCCGAGCACGGCTCCACGGACCCCATGAGCGTCTGCCTCGCCGTGCTCGGATCGTTCGCGCTGCTGTTGCTGACGGCGGCCCTCGCGTCGCGGACCGCGCTCCCGGCCGCCGTACGGCCGCGGCGGCGTGGCCTGGTCCACGCCCAGCGCCCCAACCCTCCCCCGCCCCGCACCTCGCTGTCCCTCCTGTCGGTGTTGCGCGTCTAGGCCGGCGCCAGGACGCCGGAACCGACACCACCACGACCGACAGCGACACCTGACACCGAGGTGCACCACCGTCATGCGCGACATCCACCACACACCCGGCGCGCCCTCGCGCCGCACCGTCCTCGGCGCCTCCCTCGCCGCCGCGGGCACCGGCCTCCTCACCGCCTGCGGCGCCGACAGCCCGCCACGGAGCAACGCCAAGCCCGGCGGCTACGTCGCCCCGGACGGCCCCGAGGTCGCCGAGGCCGAGCGCGAGCGCGGCTCGGGCCCCGTCCGCACCGTCCAGCTCACCGCCGCGCGCACCCCGCTCGACCTGGGCGGCGGCACCACCGTCACCTCCTGGTCGTACGGCGGCGAGCTGCCCGGCGAGGAGGTCCGCGTCACCGCGGGCGACACGCTCGCCCTCACCCTCGCCAACCACCTCCCCGAGGCCACGAGCGCGCACTGGCACGGCATCGCGCTGCGCAACAACATGGACGGCGTCCCCGGCGTCACGCAGAAGGCCGTGGCGCCCGGAGCCGACTTCACCTACCGGTTCACGGTCCCCGACCCGGGCACGTACTGGGTCCACCCGCACGTCGGCACCCAGCGGGACCGGGGCCTGTACGCGCCGCTGATCGTGGACGACCCCAAGGAACCCCTGTCGTACGACAAGGAGTGGGTGGTCGTCCTCGACGACTGGCTCGACGGGGTCGACGGCTCGACCCCGGACAAGGTGCTCGGGCGGCTGCGCGGCGGGACGCGTCACAGGCGCGGCGGCATGGCCTCGCGCATGCCGATGGGCGCCGAGAGCAAGCTGCTCGGCGGCGACGCGGGCGACGTGGCCTACCCGTACTACCTGGTCAACGGGCGTACGGCGAAGGACCCTTCGGGCTTCACGGCCCGTCCGGGAGACCGGATCAGGCTGCGCATCGTCAACGCCGGCGGGGACACGGCGTTCCGCGTCGCGCTCGGCGGCCACCGGATGACCGTGACCCACGCCGACGGCTTCCCGGTGCGTCACACCACCACGGACTCGCTGGTCCTCGGGATGGGCGAGCGGTACGACGTGCTGGTCACCGCCGGCGACGGCGTCTTCCCGCTGACCGCGCTCGCGGAGGGCAAGAGGGCCTCGGCGCTCGCCGTGCTCCGTACGGGGTCCGGCGCCGTCCCGGCCGCCGACGTGCGCCCCGAGGAACTGGACGGCCGCCTGGTGACCGCGGACCGGCTCCGCGCGGCCGACTCGGTGGCCCTGCCGTCCCGTACACCGGACCGGACGATCCGGCTGCGGCTGACCGGCGGGATGGCCACGTACGACTGGGCGTTCGACGGGAAGCCGTACTCGCCGGACCAGCGGCACCCGGTCCGGGAGGGCGAACGGGTGCGGACCGAGTTCGTCAACACCACGTCGATGTGGCATCCGATCCATCTGCACGGGCACACGTTCGCGCTGGGCGCGACGCCCGGCGGGCCGCGCAAGGACACCGCTATCGTGCTGCCCGGGCAGACGGTGACGGTGGACTTCGACGCGGACAACCCCGGCCTGTGGATGGTCCACTGCCACAACGTGTACCACGCGGAGGCCGGGATGATGACGGTGCTCGGCTACCGGGCGCCCTGAAGGAGCGCGGGGCCGCGGCTCGGGCTCGTCTACGGCCGGGCGCGCAGCTCCCCGCTCCCCTTGGCGGGGACGTGGCCCGCCACGACGCGTTCGTGGACCGGGGCCGGGGTCGGGACGCGGCCC
>NZ_JAPHNL010000282.1 GCF_026274175.1 Streptomyces beihaiensis | reverse complement strand
CACCGGCCCGCGCCGCGGCCCGACACGTCGGGCCGCGCATCCGCGCGCCGGTCAGGTGCCGGCGTCGCCGGCACGGCGCCGCGCCCGGCGGTAGGCGGCGCCGAGGGTGCCCGCGATCAGCGCCGCGCCGACCCCGATCTGCGGCAGGTCGAAGTGGCCGACGCTGCCGCCCACACCGGCCCGGACGCCGTGGTGACGCACGGGTGGCGGCGGGGGAGTCGGGTTGACAGGCCGGCCGCCCGCGATGGTCAGATCCACCGTGCGGGAGCCCCCCTTCGAACAGGTGAACCGGACCGAGTAGATCGCCCCCTGTCTGGCGTCCCGGTCGACGGTCGCGACGGCCGTCCGGTGGTGCCGTGCGATGGTGACCGTGTCGAAGACGCCCGAGGAGACGGTGGTGGAACCGCCGCACCCCTCGGCGCGCAGGGTCACCTTGCCGCCCGCGGCGATCGTCGTGGGCGTCACGCTGACCCGGAACGGGTCGGACGACGCGTGCGCGGCGACGGCGGCCGGGGCCGCGAGGGACAGCGCGGTGGCGGTGAGCAGAGCGGTGGCGGCGGCGGTGCGTATCGCGGTCATATCGGTTCCTCCGGGTCCACGAGGAGCGGCTGCGGACCGGGTTCCGCGGGCCGGGGGACGGGCCCCTCGCTGTTCAGAACGCTAGGGACCCGCCCGGACGGGCGCGATCCGTGTCGGGCGAACGGGGCAAGCCCGTGGGCCGGTCAGGCGACCCGACGGCGCGCCGGGGCCACGAGCGCGGTCAGCGGGCGCCCGGAAAGAGCATCAGGAACGGTTCTGCCGTGGCCGCCAGTCCCCGGCTGTAGGGCGCGTCGAAGTCCCAGATGAGGAAGAGCAGGAAGGCGATCAGCGACGAGAACAGCCCCGCGAGGAGCAGTTCTCGCGGGGTGCGCCGGATCTGCAACGCGAAGATCATCCCGATGGTGATGACCGCGCCGGTGATCAGCCCGAACCACACCACCCCCGGCATCGTGGCCCCCGTCGAGTCGGCCCGCGCGCCACGCGCCTGGTCGGCCGCGGTGACCTCGTCGAGCAGCGGCTGATATGCCTGCGCCTGGAAGTCGTCGCGCGGCTCGAAATCGGTGACGTCGTGCCGCATCTTCGCGAAGAGACGGTCGCCCTCGGGCGTCAGCTCGCCCTTCGTGCGCATCACCCGCCACTCGGTCGTCACGACATGGCTGACATACCTGTCGACATCGGCGCGGATCCGGTCGCGTGCGCTCTGCGGGTAGACCCGTACGCGTTCGTGGATCTCGTGCAGCGCCTGCGCCTCGTCGCGGACGTCCTGCTGGGCCGCGCTGCGCGCCTCCCACACGCCCGCGATGGCGAGGCCAAGCACGATCGCGTAGACCACGCCGATCATCATCGTCATGTACTCGATGACGTCCGGAGTCTGGGACGGGTCGTCGTCGTCACCGATCCTGCGCTGCTGCAGGACCTGGACGATGAGCACGACGGCGCAGACGGCCACCATCGCGAGGGCGAGAACAAGCCATTCCGACATCGGTCTTCTCCATGGATGAGGTCAGCGGGGCCGCAGCGCGGCGACGGCGAGCACCGCGGGCGCGGTGATGAGCAGGGTGAGCGTGACCAGCGAAGGCCGCCCGTGGGGGCGGCTGTGGTGCGCCGCGGGACGGTAGGCCGGGTAGTGCACCGGCGTCGGCGACGGGCGCGGACGCACGCTCGGCGTCGGGGTGGGCGACGGGAGCGGTGGCGCCGGGGGAGGAGGCGGAGGAGGTGGCGGTGGCGGGGGTGGCGGTGGCGCAGGCGGTGGGTCGGCCGGAGTGTGCCGCTGCGGTGTGGGTGTCGGTGTCGGTGTGGGCCTGCGCGGCGGGGGCGTGCTCGGCCCGGCGCTGCAGAACGCGCCGTCGCCGGAGACCGCCACCACGCCGCCTCGCGCCCCGCCGTCCACGGACGCGTAGGCGCAGTCGGAGGACGGGGCGAGGCCGGTCGCGGCCGCGGCGGGAACGGAGCCGCACAGCCAGGCGGTGAGCGCCACCGCGAAGAGACGCATGACCAGGGCGAGCCCGGTCGGTATGGATCGAAGCACGCCGAGGATCATGATCAGCGCGCCTGACGGGCACGCGGCGACGGCCGATGTTTGGTCCGAACGGGGGGAGTTGCGGCAGAACGGGTTTACCGCGAATCCCGAACCCGGTGGTGGTGTGTTCGCGGGGAAACCCGTGGTGACGACGGTGACGCAATACCGCGCCGGAAAGGACTCAGAGTCTTCGAGTCCGTCCGGAAAGGACCAGGTGACACCGTCAAGTGACCGGCCGGTGACAGGGAAGTCAACCACTTGGTCGCCGGTTCCTCCGCCGGGCAGGGGGCGGTGCGCGCGGTGGGGTGCGCACAGTAGAGTCGTCGCAGGATTCGGCAGGTGCCGGTCCGTTCCCTTTATGGCCGTTCACTGGCCATCTGTCCGGAACGGGCCGGTTCTTTTCCGCGGGGAAAGAGTTGGTTTCGGGGTGGTTTCGCGCCATTGTCAATTGGCACGTGCCGGGGGCAGTGACCGAGAACGGATGGTCAATTTCCGCTTTGGGTCGCTCCGTTGGCAGGTGATCAGTAGCCTCGGCTCGAACACCGGCTCGCCTACGCCTTGGAGAGATTGATGCAGCGTCCCGCCTGGGCTCCACACGGCATCGACATCACGGTGCCCAGTGTGTCCCGGATATACGACTACTACCTGGGCGGTTCGCACAACTTCGAGGTCGACCGGGAAGCCGCCCGCAGGGCCATGGAGTTCATGCCGGGACTGCCCAAGATCATGCAGGCGAACCGGGCGGTCATGCGGCGGGCCGTGCGCTACGCCCTCGACCAGGGCATCACCCAGTTCCTCGACATCGGCTCCGGCATCCCGACGTTCGGCAACGTGCACGAGGTGGCGCAGCGGGCGAGCCCCGGCGCACGCGTGGTCTACGTCGACCACGACCCCGTCGCCGTCGCGCACAGCAAGGCCGTACTCGAAGGCAACCCGGACACCGCCGTGCTCGCCGCCGATCTGCGCACCCCCAAGGACATCCTCACCAGCGCCGAGGTACGCGAACTCCTCGACCTCGACCGGCCGGTGGCGCTGCTCCTCATCGCCGTACTGCACTTCGTCGAGGACGATGACGACCCCGTCGGCGCGGTGGCCGAACTCAGTGCGGCGCTGGCACCCGGAAGCCTCCTCGTTGTGACGCACGCCTCCTACGAGGGCATGCCCATATCGACGGACCGTGCCGACGGCGCGGTCGACGTCTACCGGAACGAGGTCCGCAATCCGTTGATCATGCGGAGTCACGAGGAGATCGCGCGGTTCTTCACCGGGTACGAGACGGTGGAGCCCGGTATCGTGCCGATGCCCTTGTGGCGGCCGCAGACCGCGCCCGAGGACGAGGACCCGTACACGTTCGCGGGCTATGTGGGAGTGGGGCGCAAGGCGTGAGCGAAGAGCCGGGCGGACCGGAGGACAGACTGCGCAGGTTCGCCACCATCTGGAGCCGGGCCATCTACCCGGTGACGGCGACGTCCCTGACGAGACCCGAGTTCGAGCACGAACTCGTGCCGCTCGCCAGGAGACTGCGCGCCGCGCTGGCCGCGCGGGCCTTCGACAGCGGGCAGGCGCGCGGCGTCGGCGCCGCGCTGATCGGCGCGCACTGCACCGATCCCGAGGCGCTCAGCCGCACCCTCGACGTGGTCGACGCCTACCTGGTGCTCTACTGCGGCGAGGAGGCGTCGGGTCCGGAGCGCGAGGACGATCTGCGTGCCCGCTGCGGCCGCATCCAGCACGCGGTCGCCGCGGGCTTCGCCGCCGCGCTGCGCGACCGCACGCTCGTCGAGCAGGAGGCCATCTCGCGGGCCGCCCTGGACGCGCGCAGCGCCGTCGCCGAGGCGCTGCACGCGAGCGAGGCACGGTTTCGCGCGGTGTTCCACGGCGCCGCCATCGGCATCGGCATAGCGGACCTCGACGGCACGGTCCTCGAGGTGAACGACGCGCTGGTACGGATGTTCGGCGGCGCCGAACAGCTGCTGCGCGGTCGCAACGTCGCCGAGTGGACCCACCCGGAGGACGCTCCGCAGGTCTGGCACCTCTACCACGAGCTGGTGCGCGGCGAGCGCGAGCACTACCGGGTGGAGAAGGCGTTCTACCGGCCCGACGGCACCGCGCTGTGGACCAACCTGACGGTGTCGCTGCTGCGCGACGCCGACGGGCAGCCGCAGTACCAGCTGGCGCTGATGGAGGACACCACCGAGCGCCGACTGCTCAACCTGCGCCTTCGCTACGAGGCCACGCACGACGCGCTGACCGGGCTGCCCAACCGCACCCTGTTCTTCGAACGGCTGGAGAAGGTGCTCGGCGCCGGCGAGAGCATGCGTTTCGGCCTGTGCTATCTGGACCTCGACGGCTTCAAGACCATCAACGACAGCCTCGGTCACGCCGTCGGCGACCGTCTTCTGGTCGAGGTCGCCGACCGGCTCCAGTCCTGTGCCACGGCGCCCGGCGAGATGGTGGCCCGGCTCGGCGGAGACGAGTTCGTCGCCCTGACCACCGGCGCGGACACCGCGGCCGAGGTGGACGACCTCGCCGGACGCATCATGCACGCCCTGTCCGCGCCCATCCGCATCGACGGGCGGGAGCTGTCCGTACGCGGCTCCATCGGCATCGTCGAGGGCCCGGCGAGCGAACGCAGCCCGGCCGAGGTGCTGCGCAGCGCCGACATCACGATGTACCGGGCCAAGTCGGCGGGCGGCAACCGCTACGAGCTGGCCGACCCGGAGGCCGACGCCCGCGCCATCACCCGGCACGGGCTGACCACGGCGCTGCCGGCCGCCCTGGACCGCGGCGAGTTCTTCATCGAGTACCAGCCGCTCGTCCGTCTCGGCGACGGCAGCGTGCGCGGCGCGGAGGCGCTGGTGCGGTGGCTGCACCCGCAGCACGGCGTGCTGGGCCCCGACCGGTTCATCCCGCTCGCCGAGCACACCGGTCTGATCGTGCCGCTGGGCCGCTGGGTCCTGGAGGAGTCGGTCCGCCAGGCACGCGTCTGGCAGGAGCGGCACGCGGACGCCGGACCGATGCGGATCAACGTCAATCTGTCACCGATGCAGCTCGCGCACCCCGGGCTCGTCGCCGACACGGTGGAGATCCTGGAGCGGTGCGGGCTCTCGCCGTCGGCGCTGTGCCTTGAGGTGACGGAGTCGGCGCTGATCGGCGCGGACGACGATCTGCTCAAGCCGCTGCGGCGCCTGTCGGAGATGGGCGTGGACATCGCGCTCGACGACTTCGGCACGGGGTACTCGAACCTGGCGAACCTGCGGCGGCTGCCGGTCAACGTACTCAAGCTGGACCGTTCCTTCACGCAGGGCATGCAGCAGTTCCCGGCGGACCCGGTCGACCTCAAGATCGTCGAGGGGATCGTCTCGCTGGCGCACGGGCTCGACCTGTCGGTCACCGTCGAGGGCGTGGAGACGGGCGCGCAGGCCGAACAGCTGCGCGTGCTCGGCTGCGACACCGCGCAGGGCTGGTACTACGCCCGTCCCGGCCCGCCGGACCGCCTGCACGAGCTCGCTCTGGCGGACGCGACGGGGTGAGCGTGGTCCGGGTTCGGGTCGCGTCGTGGCCCGCACCCGCCGGACCGCGTCGCGCCCCGGCTATGCCCCGCCCCGCCCGACGAGCATCCGCTGCAACTCCCGCGCGGCCCGCGGCGGAGCCACGTCCGAGCGGTGGGCCAGAGCGATGGTCCGGTGCAGGCCGGGGCGGGCCAGCGGGGTGACCCGCAGGTCCGCCCCCGCGCGCGTGGCGACCATCCGCGGCACCACCGCCACCCCGAGGCCCGCCCGGACGAATCCGAGCACCGCGTCCATCTCGCCGCCCTCCACCGCGAAGTCCGGATCGAACCCCTCCGCCCGGCACGCGGCCACGGTCAGCTCCCGCAGGTCGTAGCCGTGCCGGAACATCACGAGCCGCTCGCCCTCCAGGTCCGCGATCCGCACGGCCGCCGCGCCCCGGCCGGGCGCCGGGGCATCCGGTGACGAGACCACGACCAGCTCCTCCCGCAGCAGCTCCACGGTCGTCAGCGCGGGCGCCGGCGAGGGCAGCGGCAGCACCACGAGCGCCAGATCCAGGGCGCCGCGGGCGAGTTCCCGTACGAGATCGTGCGAACCGCCCTCCTCGATGAGCAGCTGGATGCCGGGGTAGCGGTCGTGGAAGGCGCGCAGCACGTCGGGCAGCAGGCCGGTGCACAGGGACGGCGTCGCGCCGAGGCGCACCCGGCCGCGCCTGAGCTGCGCCAGCTCCTGCACCTCGTGGCGCGCCGTGTCCGCGTCGGCGAGGATCCGGCGGGCCAGCGGCAGCAGCGCCTCGCCCGCGTCGGTGAGGCTGATGTTGCCGCGCGCCCGCAGGAACAGGTCGGCGCCGAGCTCGCGCTCAAGGGCCCGGATCTGCTGGGACAGCGAGGGCTGCGCGACATGCACCGTCTCCGCCGCGCGCGTGAAGTGCCGGGTCTCGGCGACCGCGACGAAATACTGGAGCTGCTGGAACTGCATGCCGACCAGAATAGTGTCCACGATAGCCAGCGGCTATGGAAATGAGGCGGACCATGTCTTGGACCGATCGGGCCCTTCGGCCCTAGCGTCTTGTGACATGGCTCTGGCAACGCGGACGGACCGACGGCCGTCGATGACGCGCACGCTGTGGGACAGTACCGTCGGCAAGAAGACCGTGATGGCGGTCAGCGGCATCGTGATGCTGCTCTACCTGGTCGCCCACATGATCGGGAACCTCAAGATCTTCTTCGGCCCCGACGAGATCAACCACTACGCCCGCTGGCTGCGCACGATGGGTGAGCCGGTCCTGCGCTACGAGTGGGGCCTGTGGATCCTCCGCGTCGTCCTCGTCACCGCCGTGATCGCGCACGGCGTCTGCGCGTACCAGCTCAGCCGCCGCGACATCAAGGCGCGCCCGAGCAAGTACGTGCACAGCAAGCCGCGCGCGAGCTACGCCACACGCACCATGCGCTGGGGCGGAGTCATCCTGGCCCTGTTCGTCGTCTGGCACATCCTCGACCTGACGACCGGCACCGTGCACTCCGGCGGTTACCAGCACCTGCACCCGTACCAGAACATCATCGACACGTTCTCGACCTGGTACGGCGACGTCATCTACATCGTGGCGGTGCTCGCCATGGGCCTGCACGTCCAGCACGGCTTCTGGAGCGCCGCCCAGACGCTCGGCGCCGGCAGCCGGACCCGTGACCGCGTCCTGAAGACCGTCGGCAACGTCCTCGCCGCACTGCTCACGGCCGGCTTCATCTCCGTGCCCGTGGGCGTCATGACCGGATTGGTGAGCTGACCCATGAGCACCTCGCACGAGTACATCCAGTACGAGACCGGGGAGCCGGTCGCCGACACCAAGGCCCCGGCGGGCGATGTCCACGAGCGGTGGGACAAGCGCCGTTTCGAGGCGAAGCTCGTCAACCCGGCCAACCGCCGGGGGCACACCGTCATCGTCGTCGGCACCGGCCTAGCGGGCGGCTCGGCGGGCGCGACCCTCGCCGAACAGGGCTACCACGTCGTCCAGTTCTGCTACCAGGACTCGCCACGACGCGCCCACTCGATCGCCGCGCAGGGCGGCATCAACGCCGCGAAGAACTACCGCAACGACGGCGACAGCGTCCACCGGCTCTTCTACGACACCGTCAAGGGCGGTGACTTCCGCTCCCGCGAGTCGAACGTGCACCGCCTCGCCCAGATCTCCGTCGAGATCATCGACCAGTGCGTCGCGCAGGGCGTGCCGTTCGCGCGCGAGTACGGAGGGCTGCTCGACACCCGTTCGTTCGGCGGCGTGCAGGTGTCGCGCACGTTCTACGCCCGGGGCCAGACGGGCCAGCAGCTGCTGCTCGGCGCCTACCAGGCGCTCAGCCGCCAGATCGCCGCCGGCAACGTCGAGCTGCACCCGCGCACCGAGATGCTCGATCTGATCGTCGTCGACGGCAAGGCGCGCGGCATCGTCGCCCGCGACCTGATCACCGGGAAGATCGACACGTACTTCGCGGACGCCGTCGTCCTCGCCTCCGGCGGCTACGGCAACGTCTTCTACCTGTCGACCAACGCGATGAACTCCAACGCGACCGCCGCCTGGCGGGCGCACCGGCGCGGCGCCTACTTCGCCAACCCGTGCTTCACGCAGATCCACCCCACCTGCATCCCGCGCACCGGCGACCACCAGTCCAAGCTGACGCTGATGAGCGAGTCGCTGCGCAACGACGGCCGGATCTGGGTGCCCAGGGCCAAGGGCGACGACCGGCCGCCGCACCAGATTCCCGAGGACGAGCGCGACTACTACCTGGAGCGCATCTACCCGTCGTTCGGCAACCTCGTACCCCGCGACATCGCCTCCCGCGCCGCGAAGAACGTGTGCGACGAGGGCAGGGGAGTGGGCCCCGGCGGGCAGGGCGTCTACCTGGACTTCGCCGACGCCATCAAGCGCATGGGCCGAAAGGCCGTCGAGGCCAAGTACGGCAACCTCTTCGACATGTACCAGCGGATCACCGACGAGGATCCGTACCAGGTCCCCATGCGGATCTACCCGGCCGTGCACTACACGATGGGCGGCCTGTGGGTCGACTACGACCTGCAGACCACCATTCCCGGCCTGTTCGCCATCGGCGAGGCCAACTTCTCCGACCACGGTGCCAACCGGCTCGGCGCGTCCGCGCTCATGCAGGGCCTGGCAGACGGCTACTTCGTCCTCCCGGCCACCATCAACGACTACCTGGCCCGCCACCCGCACGAGGAGCCGGTCACCGCCGAGCACCCCGTCGCCGCCGAGGCGGTCCGCGAGACCGAGGACCGGCTCGCCCGGCTCCTCGCCGTCGACGGTGACCGCACTCCCGACTCCTTCCACCGTGAACTCGGCGAGCTCATGTGGGAGTTCTGCGGCATGTCCCGCACCGATGAGGGCCTGCGCAAGGCACTCGACCGCATCCCGCAGATCCGCGACGAGTTCTGGCGCCGCATCAAGGTCCCCGGAACCGGCGAGGAGTTCAACCAGTCCCTGGAGAAGGCCAACCGGATCGTCGACTACCTGGAGCTGGCCGAGCTGATGTGCCTCGACGCGCTGCACCGCGCCGAGTCCTGCGGCGGCCACTTCCGCGAGGAGTCGCAGACCCCCGACGGCGAGGCCGCCCGCAGGGACGACGCGTTCTCCTACGTCGCCGCCTGGGAGTTCACCGGCACCGGCACCTCCCCGGTGCTGCACAAGGAAGACCTCGTCTTCGAGTACGTCCACCCCACCCAGCGGAGCTACGCATGAAGCTCACCCTGCGCGTCTGGCGCCAGAAGAACGCCGACGCCGAAGGCGCCATGTCCACGTACGAGGTGGACGGCATCTCGAAGGACATGTCGTTCCTGGAGATGCTCGACACGCTCAACGAGGAGCTCATCCTCAAGGGCGAGGACCCGGTCGCCTTCGACCACGACTGCCGCGAGGGCATCTGCGGCGCGTGCTCGCTCGTCATCAACGGCGACGCGCACGGTCCCGAGCGCACCACCACCTGCCAGCTGCACATGCGGTCCTTCGAGGACGGCGACACGATCGACATCGAGCCGTGGCGCGCCGCCGCCTTCCCGGTCGTCAAGGACCTGGTCGTCGACCGGTCCGCGTTCGACCGGATCATCCAGGCGGGCGGCTACATCACGGCCCCGACCGGCGCCGCCCCCGAGGCCCACAGCACCCCCGTGCCCAAGGCGGACGCCGACTACTCGTTCGAGCACGCCGAGTGCATCGGCTGCGGCGCCTGCGTCGCCGCCTGTCCCAACGGCGCGGCCATGCTCTTCACCTCGGCCAAGATCAACCACCTGAACGTGCTGCCGCAGGGCGCGCCCGAGCGCGAGACCCGCGTGCTCGACATGGTCGCGCAGATGGACGAGGAGGGCTTCGGCGGCTGCACGCTGACCGGCGAGTGCGCCACCGCCTGCCCCAAGGGCATCCCGCTGTTCTCCATCACCGGCATGAACAAGGAATGGCTGCGCGCGAACCGGAAGGTCAGCCGCTGAGCCGACGATGAACGTCCCGCGAAGAGCGCGGGGTGGGCGGGACCGGGAGTGGTGCTCAAACCCCCGGTCCCGTCGTCGTCTCCTGAATGTCCTCTGTGTCTCCTGCGGCGTGTGTGCCTCCTGTGTCCCCCGCGCCGCGCGGCGGCCCACGGCCCAGAGGAGACGGCACGGTGACACGCCCGGGTACGGCCCGCACGGCCGGCCCGGAACCGGCGTGCTTCGACGGCGAGCTGGAAGGCCACCTCACCGCGGAAGCGGCCGACGGCGCGGTCGACCGGCTCGCTGCCTGGGCGGCGGAGCGTGGGGTGGATACGTCGCCCGCCTGGCGGCTGTACGGGAACCGCTCGCGGCACAAGCCGAGCGCGAGACGGACCTCGGGCCCTACGACCGGTGGGCGCACGGGGTCGGCCCCGCTCGTCGACCATGTTCGTACGACCGCCCCGCACACGCCCGTGCAGGAGGTGGCGTGGCGGGCGGTGGGCGCTCCTGGTGGCGGTCGACGTCGTGCGCGAGGCCGACGGGCGGGAGGCGATGACGTTGGACGAGGTGTGCTCCGCCGCCTTGGAGCAGGACGACACCCGGTCCTTTCCACGCACCCGCCCCGACCTGTGCGCACGCGTCCTGGACCGTCTGCGCCGAGGGGCCGCCCTCGGTCAGCCGCGCAGGGCGCGCGCCAGGTACGGCGCCGTACGGCTCCCGGCGGCGCCCGCGACGTCGCGGGGTGTGCCCGCCGCGACGACCCTGCCGCCCTCGTCGCCGCCGCCCGGACCCATGTCCACCACCCAGTCCGCCCCGGCGGCCACCGTCATGTCGTGCTCGACGACCACCACGGAGTTCCCGGCGTCGACGAGGCCGTGCAGCTGGCGCAGCAGCACCTCCACGTCGGCCGGATGCAGTCCGGTCGTCGGCTCGTCGAGCAGGTACAGCGTGTGGCCGCGCCGCACCCGCTGCAACTCACCCGCCAGCTTGATGCGTTGGGCCTCGCCGCCGGAGAGCTCGGTCGCGGGCTGGCCGAGCCGCAGATAGCCGAGTCCCACGTCGCGCAGCGTGCGCAGGCTGCGCCGCACCGCGCCCGCCGCGTCGTCTTCGGCGAAGAACGCGGCCGCCGCCTCCACGGTCAGGTCGAGCACCTGCGAGATCGTCCGGCCCCGGTAGGTGACCTGGAGCGTATCGGAGTTGTAGCGGGCGCCCGCGCAGTCCGGGCACGGCGCGTACGTGCTCGGCAGGAACAGCAGTTCGACGCTGACGAACCCCTCGCCCTGGCAGGTCTCGCACCGTCCGCCCGCGACGTTGAAGGAGAACCGGCCGACGCCGAACCCGCGTGCCTTCGCCTCCTCGGTGCCGGCGAAGAGTCTGCGGACGACGTCGAACAGTCCGGTGTACGTGGCGAGGTTGGAGCGGGGCGTGCGTCCGATCGGCTTCTGGTCCACCACGACCAGTCGCCCCACGCCCGCGAGTTCCTCGCCGATCTCGCCGATCAGCGTCGACTTGCCCGAGCCGGAGACACCGGTGACGGCGGAGAACGCGCCGAGCGGGAACTCGGCGCTCACGTCCCGCAGGTTGTGCCGGGTGACCGGCCCGACCTTCAGCCGGCCCTTGGGCGCACGGACGCGCCGCCGCGGCGCCGGAGCGGTGTCGAAGAGGAACCGGGCCGTCGCCGACCCCGCGACGTTGCGCAGACCGTCCACCGGCCCGCTGTGCAGCACCTGCCCACCGTGCTCACCGGCCAGCGGGCCCACGTCGACGAGCCAGTCCGCGTGCCGCACCACGTCGAGGTGGTGCTCGACCACGAACACCGAGTTGCCCGCCGCCTTGAGCCGGTCGAGGACCGTCAGGAGCGACTCGGTGTCGGCCGGGTGCAGCCCGGCGGACGGCTCGTCGAGGACGTACACGACGCCGAACAGCCCCGACCTCAACTGCGTGGCCAGACGCAGACGTTGCAGCTCACCCGCCGAGAGCGTGGGCGTGGGACGGTCGAGCGAGAGATAGCCGAGGCCCAGCTCCGTGACCGTGGCGATGCGCGCCCGCAGATCCTCGGTGAGGACGCGTACCGTACGCGGCGCGTCGTCCGGCACCGCCAGGACGTCGGCGAGTTCGGTGAGCGCGAGGCCCGCGAGCTGCGCGACGGTCCGCCCGGCGAACGTGACCGCCAGCGCCTCCGCCCGCAGCCGCGCACCGCCGCACTGTGGGCACGGCTCGCTCCGCAGGAACTTCTCGGCCTTCGCCCGCAGCGTCTGGCTCTTGGAGTCCGCGAACGTCTTGAGCACATAGCGGTTCGCGCTCATGTACGTGCCCTGGTACGGACGGTGGATGCGGCCCGCCTCGCGCACCGGATGGACCGTCACGACCGGCTGCTCCTCGGTGAACAGGATCCAGTCGCGGTCGGCCCGCGGCAGCTCCCGCCAGGGCCGGTCGACGTCGTGGCCGAGGGCGTCGAGGATGTCGCGCAGGTTCTTGCCCTGCCAGGCGCCCGGCCAGGCGGCGATGGCGCCCTGCCGGATCGAGAGCGACGGGTCGGGCACGAGCAGTTCCTCGGTGGTCCGGTGCACCCGCCCCATGCCGTGGCACCGCGGGCAGGCCCCGGCCGCCGTGTTCGGTGAGAAGGCGTCGGAGTCGAGCCGCTCGGCGCCCTGCGGGTACTCCCCGGCCCGGGAGAACAGCATACGCAGCGAGTTCGACAGGGTGGTCACCGTGCCGACGGACGAGCGGGACGTCGGCGCCGCACGGTTCTGCTGCAACGAGACGGCAGGCGGGAGACCGGTGATCTCCGTGACCCTCGGCGCGCCCACCTGGTGGATGAGGCGCCGCGCGTACGGGGCCACCGACTCGAAGTAGCGCCGCTGCGCCTCCGCGTACACCGTCCCGAAGGCCAGCGACGACTTGCCGGACCCGGACACCCCGGTGAACACCGCGAGCACGTCACGCGGAATGTCCACGTCGACGCCGCGCAGATTGTGCTCACGGGCACCGCGCACCCGGACCATGCCGTCGTGACGAGGATCGGGCGAGGGCGAGGCGTCGGGCATGGGGCGCGGCTCCAGGTCGTACGGACAAACCCCACCATCCTAGGCCGGGCGTGCCGACGGTGCCGGGTGTGACGGGCCTGCCGGGCCCACCCGACCCGGGCGGGCGAGCTCGGCGAGGCGGCGGTAGGAGGCGAGCAGGCCCTCGCGTTCGTACGCGCTGGTCGTGACCAGCACCTCCTGGGCCCCGCTGTCCTTGAGGACGGTCTCCAGCTCGTCGGCGACCTGGTCACGCGTGCCCACGACGTGGCCGCGCAGGCCGCCCTCGTACAGCTCCCGTTCCTTCGCCGACATCGCCAGGGCCTCGATCCGCTCGGCGGGCGGAAGCGGCGGGAACGTGCCGTGGGTGCGCGCGTGCGCCATCGACCAGGCCTCGCCGATCAGCAGGCGGCGCGCCTCGGCCTCTGTCTCGGCGACGGCGACCGTGCCGGAGACCACGACGTACGGCTCGGCGGACCACGCCGACGGGCGGAACTGCGCGCGGTAGCGGTCGATGCCGCGCAGCATCCTGTCCCGGCCGCGGAAGTCGCCGATCACCATGGGCAGACCGGCACGGGCGGCGATCGACGCGCCTTCCCCCATCGCGAGGACGAACGGCGGCACCGAAAGGCCCTCCGGCGGACGGGCGCGCACCCGTGCCGGTGAGGTGCCCGAGAAATACGCGAGCAGTTCGTCCAGCTGCCCGGCGAAGTCGTCCGCCACGTCCTTGTCCCGGCCGAGGGCTCTGCGCACGCCGTCCGTGAACCCGACCGAACGGCCCAGACCCATGTCGATCCGCCCCGGGAACAGCGACTCCAGGACCCCGAACTGCTCGGCCACCACGAGCGGCTGGTGGTTGGGGAGCATGACGCCGCCGGTGCCCACGCGCAGCGTGCTCGTCGCGGCGGCCACGGCGGCCGCGAGCACCGTCGGAGCGGAGCCCGCGACGCCGGGCACGCCGTGGTGCTCCGAGACCCACAGGCGGTGGTAGCCGAGGCGTTCGAGGTCCTGGGCGAGCGCGACGGTGTCGCGCAGGGCCTGCGCGGCGCTGTGGCCCTCGCGGGTGCGCGAGCGGTCCAGGACGGAGAAGGGGACGGTCCCGAGCATGGTGGTCACGAGGGTGTCAACGCGATGGAGCCGCCAGGATTCCCGTTCCCGGCCGGCACGGCCGATCTACAGTGGCGTACGTGAACCGGGACGCACGGCCGCTGGCCGTCTTCGACCTCGACGGGACGCTCGCCGACACCGCGCACCGCCTGCGCTACCTGGAGCGCACTCCCCGCGACTGGGACGCGTTCTTCGCGGCGGCCCCGCACGACCCGCCGCTGCCGCAGGGCGTCGAGCTCGCCCGGCGCAGCGCGGGGGAGTGCGAGGTCGTCTATCTGACCGGGCGCCCGGAGAGGTGCCGCGCCGACACGGTGGCGTGGCTCGCCGCGCAGGGGCTGCCGCCGGGCGACCTGCACATGCGCCGCGACGCCGACCGCAGGCCCGCGCGCCGCACCAAGCTCGACCTGCTGCGGCGCCTGGGCCGTGACCGGGACGTGCGGATGCTGGTCGACGACGACGAGCTGGTGTGCGACGCGGCAGCACAGGCGGGTTTCCCCGTCGTACGGGCGCGGTGGGCGGCCACATCGGCTGTGCTGCGGGACGCGCAGGAGCGCGAGGGGCGTACCTGAGGGCACACCTGAAGGGGGCCGGCCCGCCGTCGGCTCAGTCGTTCTCCTCCAAGCGGAACCCGACCTTCAGGCCCACCTGGAAGTGCTCGATCTCGCCGTCGACGATCTGCCCCCTGACCTGGGTGACCTCGAACCAGTCCAGATTGCGCAGGGTCTGCGCGGCGCGCGCGACCCCGTTGCGGATGGCCTGGTCGACGCCCTCGTGGGACGAGCCGACGATCTCGCTGACGCGATACGTGTGATTCGACATGTCTCCACCGTGCCCCAGGTCGCGGCGGCCCGCGAGAGGTACCGGCCCGGCCGGGTGCCGGAGCGGCGCCCGGCGCAAGGCTGTTCCGGCGGTAACCCTTGACCCCGGCATTGGTACATACCAAAATCCAGCCACACCCGTCCGAGCCGCACGCTCCCTCCCCCCACGTCGGGACCCACTTCCCACCCGCCGGAAGAAAGTGACCCACGTGAGACCGCGCCGCGCCGTCCTGTCCATCGCCTCGCTCTCCGCTGCCTGCCTGCTCCTGACGGGGTGCGGCGCGTTGCCGGGCAGCGGCCACGACCACCAACGCCGCACGGTCACCGTGTGGCTGATGCGCAACAGCGCCTCCGGCGGATTCGTCGACCGCTTCACCAAGGACTTCGAGGCCCACCACCCCGACCTGCGCCTCTCCGTCCGCGTCCAGGACTGGACAGGCATCGGAGCCAAGGTCACCAAGGTACTCGCCGGTCACGGTGGCGCCGACGCACCCGATGTCATCGAGGTCGGCAACACGCAGGTCCCGCAGTACGTCGACGGCGGCCGACTCCTCGACCTTTCCCTGGAGTCGGCGCGGGACCTCGGCATGGACGACTGGCTGCCGGGCCTCGCCACGCCCGGCCGCGAGAGCTCACACCAGTACGGCATCCCCTGGTACGCCGCCAACCGCGTGGTCATCTACAACAAGGACCTCTTCGCCGAGGCGGGCATCAAGACCCCGCCCAGGACCCGTCAGGCGTGGCTGGAGGCCACGCGGCGGCTTGACACCAAGACCACCCAGGGCATCTACCTCGCGGGCCAGGACTGGTACACCTTGGCCGGGTTCGTCTGGGACGAGGGCGGCGAACTCGCGCACGACAACGGCGGCGTGTGGACCGGCGCCCTCGACAGCCGCGCGGCGCTGCGCGGTATGGCGTTCTATCAGCAGTTGCAGTCCCTGGGCGACGGACCCAAGGACGCCGACGAGGAGCACCCCTCGCAGGCCGACCGGTTCGCGCGCGGCGACGTCGCGCAGATCATCGCCGTGCCCGGCGCGGCGCAGCGCATCCTTCACGCCAACCCCGCGCTGAAGGGGAAAATCGGCTACTTCCCCGTGCCCGGCAAGCGTGCGGGCCGCGCCGGAGCCGTCTTCACCGGCGGCTCCGACCTGATCATCCCCGCCGACACCGACGACCGGCGGGGCGCGGTCGCCGTGGTGGAGGCGCTGGCCGGCAAGAAGTGGGACACCGAGCTGGCCAGGACCATGAACTACGTGCCCAACAAGTCCGACCTCGCGACGGCCGTCGCCGGGGAGCCGGGCGTCGCCGCGATGGCCGTCGGCGCCGCCCACGGCCGGGCCACGCCCGCCTCCCCGCTCTGGGCGAACGTGGAGGCGGGCGACAACCCCATCAAGACGTACATGACACGGGTCCTCACCGGAGCCGACCCGGCAGCGGCGGCCAAGCGGGCGTCACGGGTGATCACGGACCGGCTCGACGAGAGCGTCGACTAGCAAGGGCGTGTTTCGCAAGGAGCGTCGTCCGCCCGCCGGGCAGGCGGGACTTTCGGAACACGCCCTCGGGGCTGTCATGCCACGGTGCTCAGGCAGAGCGCGAACCTCCCGCCCTCGTCCGTCCACCACCGGGCCGGCTCCAGCCCGGCCTGCCGCAGTTCGTCGCCCAGGCTCTCGCGTCGGAACTTCGCCGAGATCTCCGTCCGCAGCTCCTCGCCGGCCGCGAAGTCGACCGCGAGGTCGAGCGCCGGGATCTTGACGGTCTGCGCCGCGGTCGACCTCAGCCGCATCTCGATCCACTCGTGCTCCGCGTCCCACACCGCGACGTGCGCGAACGCGTCGAGGTCGAAGTCGGCGCCCAGCTCACGGTTGACCACCGCCAGCACGTTCTTGTCGAACGCGGCGGTGACGCCGGTCGGGTCGTCGTACGCGGCGACGAGCGTCGCCGGGTCCTTCACCAGGTCCGCGCCGAGCAGGAAGAAGTCGCCCGGCGACATCAGCGCCCGTACCGCCGCGAGGAACTCGGCGCGCTCCCCGGGCAGCAGATTGCCGATCGTGCCGCCGAGAAAGGCGACGAGCCGGGGCCCCGGAGTCTCGGGCAGGGTGAGGCCGCGCGTGAAGTCGGCGACGAGCGCGTGGATGTCCAGCGCCGGATGCTCGTCGAGCAGCACCTTCGCGGCTCCGCGCAGCGCGCTCTCGCTCACGTCCACCGGCACGTACGTGGACAGCGAGGAACGCTCGGCCGCCGCGTCCAGGAGGTGGCGGGTCTTGTCGGAGGATCCTGAACCCAACTCGACCAGGGTGCGCGCGCCGGTCGTCGCCACGATCTCGGCGGCCCGCGCCACGAGGATCTCCCGCTCGGCGCGCGTGGGGTAGTACTCCGGCAACGTGGTGATCTCGTCGAACAGTTCGGAGCCGCGGGCGTCGTAGAACCACTTCGGCGGCAGAGTCTTGGGCGTACCGGTCAGGCCGTGCAGGACATCGGCCCGCAGCGCCGCCGCCGTCGCGTCGTCGGGCAGCGTACGGGTCAGTCGGAACAGGGGGAACGAGCTCACGCGGAAGGCTCCTTGAGCGGGGTAAGCCGGACGTCGCCGCGGCGGGCGACGAGCAGCGTACGGTCGGGCACTTCGGTCCAGCGGGAATCATCGTCGTAGGGTTCGGAGGCGACGGCGGCGGCGCCGCGGTCGGGATCGGCGCGGTACCAGAGGGTGTCGCCCCAGGCCGTCGCCGCGATCGTGTCGCCGTCGGTGGCCAGGAAATTGAGGCGGGCACGCGGCGCCGCCAGGGCGCTCTCGCGGGCCGTCTCGGCGAGGGCCCGGCCCATGTCGTCGCCCGCGCGCAGCCGGCGCAGCGCCAGCGCCCACAAGAACGCCGAGTCGCAGCGGGCCTCCAGGCTCAGCAGGTCGAGGGCGGGAACCGACGCCGCCAGCGGCGCGAGGGAGCCCGGCCAGTCGGGCACGGCGCCGTTGTGGCTGAACAGCCACGGTCCATGGGCGTACGGGGCGGCCGCCGCCTCCCCGTCGGCACCGGCCAGCGTCGCGTCCCGGACCGCCGCGAGCAGCGCGCCCGAGCGCACGACCCGCGCGAGGTCCATGAACGACGCGTCGCCCCAGACGGGCGCGGCCCGCCGGTACCGGGCCGGAACCGGGTCCCCGGCCCCGTACCAGCCCACTCCGAAACCGTCGGCGTTGACCGTGCCGTGCCGCTGGTGGCGCGGTGCCCACGACTGGCGCACCAAGCCGTGCGGCGGCCGCACGAGCAGCTCACCCAGGGCCACCGGGGGCCCCACGTAGGCGAGGTGACGGCACATCAGGCGACCTCCCCGGGGCGGGCGTCGCGCGCCGTGCGGAACCCGGCGAAGATCTGCCGCCGCACCGGATAGTCCCAGTTGCGGAACGTGCCCCGGCACGCCACCGGGTCGACGGCGAACGAACCACCGCGCAGCACCTTGTGGTCGGGGCCGAAGAAGACCTCCGAGTACTCGCGGTACGGATAGGCCACGAATCCCGGGTAGGGCCGGAAGTCGCTCGACGTCCACTCCCATACATCGCCCATCAACTGCCGTACGCCGAGCGGCGACTCACCGGCCGGGTAGCTCCCCGCGGGGGCCGGGCGCAGATGGCGCTGGCCCAGGTTGGCGTGGTGGGGCGCCGGGTCCTCGTCGCCCCACGGATAGCGCCGCGAGCGGCCCGACGCGGGGTCGAGGCGGGCCGCCTTCTCCCACTCGGCCTCCGTCGGAAGCCGCCGCCCCGCCCATCGGGCGTACGCGTCGGCCTCGTACCAGCTCACGTGCACCACGGGCTCGCCGGGCGGCACCGGCTCGCTCGCCCCGAACCGCCGGCGCAGCCACTGCCCCGACTCCTCGCGCCAGAACAGCGGGGCGCGCAGGCCGTACTCGCGCACCATGACCCAGCCCGCCGGGGCCCACCACCGCTCCTGCTCGTATCCGCCGTCCGCCATGAACTCCTGGTAGGCGGCGTTCGTCACCGGCGTCGTGTCCAGATGGAACGCGGGCACCAGCCGCTGGTGCGCCGGGCGTTCGTTGTCCAGCGCCCACGGCTCGGCCGACGTGCCCATCGTGAACGGGCCGCCCGGTATCAGGACCTCGGCCGGCCCGTCGAACGGGGCGGCGAGCGGTGCGGGGTCCGGCGCGGTGAGCGCCTGCGCGCCTCTGCGCAGCTGATGGGTGATCAGCATCGTCTCGTCGTGCTGCTGTTCGTGCTGGGCGATCATCCCGAACGCGAACCCCGAACGGGTGAGCCGGGCCGCTGCGTCCGCGTCGAACGACGCCTTCTCCACGATGTCCAGGGCGCGCCCGCGCACCTGCGCCGCGTACCCGCGCGCCTCACCCGGCGCGAGCAGCGGCAGCTTCGGGCGCTCGGCACGCGGGTGCTCGAACGCGTCGTACAGCGGGTCGATCTCCGGCCGCATGGCCTCCTGGCCCGCCACGGCGCGCAGCAGCCACTGCTCCTCCTGGTTGCCGATGTGCGCCAGATCCCACACCAGGGGCGACATCAACGGCGAGTGCTGCGCGGTCAGTTCGTGGTCCTCCACGCAACTGGTCAGCAGCGTGGTGCGGCGGCGCGCGTCCTGGAGCGCGGTGACCGCGCGGCGCCTGAGCTCCTCCGGATCCGTGGTGACGTTCTCCTGGTGGGTCATGAGCGGACGGTCCTCCCGTGAACGGGTTTCTGCAGCAGATCGAGCACGTCGTCGGCGGGGCAGCGGCCGCGGGCGACATGGCGGTGCGCGAACTCGGCGACCGCCCGCCGCACGTCGTGCGCCGCCCCGAGGCGCGGCAGCGCGTCGAGCGCCACGTCGAAACAGTGCGCCGCCGCCTCGCGCAGCTGTGGATCGGCGAGCCCGAGACGGGCCGCGTCCCGCCACAGCGGGTTGTGCGGGGCGGGCAGGGGCCCGGCCCGCTCGGCCAGCGGCTTGAGCGTGCGGTACACGGTCTCGGCGGCCTGCGGATCGTCGAACAGGGCGGCGGTCACCGCCAGCGGAACCAGCCACCCGTCCTCGCCCGACTGGGCGTCGATCATGCGCAGTTCGAGATGGCCGCGGGGCCGAACCGGCGGAAACAGCGTCGTCAGGTGATAGTCGAGATCGGAACGGGTCGGCGGCCGCGGCAGTCCCGTCCGGGCCCACTCGCGAAACGTCAGCCCGTCCGGCACCTGCCACGGTCCGCTGTCCGTGCGCACGCACATCACCGGGGCGTCGAGCACGTGCCGCGCCCACGCCGCGCGCGGCTCACCGTCCAGCGCCGGCGCCCCCGAGCGGCCCGCGTCGATCCGCTCCCACAGCAGCTGCCGCGTCGAACGCCAGCCGGTCGGTCTGCCGCCCAGCATGGGGGAGTTGGCGAACGCGGCGACGAGGACGGGACCGAGCCGATGGGCCAGGTGCCACCGCCTCGCGTAGCCCAGCGGCCCCGGCTCCTCGTGCCCGGCGTCCAGACACACCTGCACCGAGGCCGAGGAGCACATCATGCAGCGCCCGGCGGGACCGGCCCGGTCGAGGGACTCCTCCAGGGCGTCGTAGCGGGGCTGGCGCAGCACCCGGCGCGGCGGCCGCCACGGATCGGTGCCGTGACCGGTCAGCACGAGGCCGTGAGCGGTGAGCGAGGAGCGGACGGCGGTCAGATCGGCACGCATGGCCGAGACGCATTCCGTCAACGTGGCGGCGGGCGGCGAGCTGAGCTCCAGCTGCCCGCCGGGTTCCACGGTGAGCGCCGAGCGCAGGGGCAGGGCGCGCAGTGCGGCGTACGCCGCGTCGAGTCGTTCGGGAGGTAACGGGAGCCGCGGCCGGTGCGGCTCGTGGACGATCCACTCCAGTTCGACACCGACCGCCGAGGGCGGCCCCGTCTTGAAGCAGATGCCCTGTACCAGATCCTCCGCCGCGACGTCGGTGACCAGGTCACCGAGCGCCGTGCGGTCAGCTTCGCTCATGTTGGGATCCTCCTGATCCTCACGCGTTCCATAGTCGCCGGTGGGAACCGAACCGTCGATTCGACGGTCCCGCGCCGCCGCGGCATCGCGTCCCACCCAAGACGCTCGCGGACGATCGCACAAGAGTGCCCCCGGCGCCGGGTGGTGCGGGGGCGGGGCGCGAAAAATGCTTTGCCCCGGGCGTCACCGAGCGCTCACCATGGGTTCATGAGCACGACGGGGGAGCGGACATGAGCGCCCGGCTGCGCGGGATCGCGCAGGAGACGCGGGAGATCGTCGCGGCAGGTCGGTACCGCACGGGGGTGGGTACCGAGGCCGTGATCGCTGACGCCGTGGCGCGGGCCCGCGCGGCCACCGGCCAGTTCGGCCCCGGGCCGGTCCCGGTGCCGCCCGCGCCCGGCCCCGCCACGGCGCCGCACATCGAGGTCACTGGCGAGTCCAGCCTCGCCGCGGCGCGCCGCCTGACGGGGGAGCCGGGAGGCCCGGTCGCGGTCCTGAACTTCGCCTCGGCCCGCAACCCGGGCGTCCGGTTCGCCGGACACTTCGACCAGATCGTGTTCGCCGTGCTCGACCGGACCCGGGACGCCGCGACCCGCACCGCGTTCGAGCGGGTGTTCGGCGCGCTGTCCCCGGCGGGCTGATGGGGGCCATGGCCCCCGGCCGTCATGGCGGCGATGTCCACACCATCCCGCCGCAAAAGCAGTCACCCGGGTCACGTCGGAGGCTGGACGGACCAATCCGCGCGGCGCCGGCCCGGGTAGCGCCGCACGCTCGGCACATGGCACGCCGACACACGCACCGCGCACCCCGCACCGCCCTGACCGTCCTCGTCTGCGCCCTCGCCCTGGCCGCCGCCCTGCCGGCCGCCGCACACGAGGCGGCACCGGGCGCCCCCGGGCAGCCCGCACCCGAACCACGCGCACCCCGGCGCACCGTCTCGGCCTGGCTTCCGTACTGGAACCAGAAGGCCGCCTACGAGGATGCCCTCGCCCATTCCCGCCAACTGCGCACCGTCAGCCCGTTCTGGTACGAGACGAGGTCCGCCGGCCGCGTCGTCGGCCACACCGGAAGCGGCGACCGCGGCATCATCGACGGTCTGCACGAGCGCGGCGTGCGGGTCGTTCCCACCGTCATGGAACAGATGAACCCCGGCGCCCTCGGCAAGATCCTCACCAGCCCCGCGCAGCGCTCCCGCCACATCGACACCCTGCTCGGTGTCGTCCGCAGCCGCGCCTACGACGGACTCGACATCGACTACGAGTCCATCGCGCCCACCCCCGACTCCACCTACCGCGCGGTGCGCGCCGGTTACGCCGACTTCGTCAGCGGGCTCTGCGCGAGACTCCACGCCCTCGACAAGCAGTGCATCGTCACCGTCACCCCCAAGACCCGTACCACCGGCCGGATCTGGGACTACAGGAAGCTCGGCGCGGCCGCCGACCGGATGCGCATCATGGGCTACAACCTGCATGACGCCGAAGGCGCCCCGGGACCGCTGTCCAGCCCGCAGTGGTACGACGACATCCTCGACACGGCCACCGCCCAAGTGCCCCGCTCCAAGCTGGAGATGGGGCTGCCCGGCTACGGCTGGGACTGGGCCGTCGGCCACAGGACACGCGCCCGCCACGTCACCTGGCACGACGCGGAGGCGCTGCGCCGCAAGGTCAAGGCCCCCTACGCCCTCGACACGGCGTCCCGCACCCCGCACTTCACGTACCAGGAGAAGAAGACCCGACGCACCGTCTGGTACCAGGACGCCCGCGGTGTCGCCGCCGACCTGCCCACGTTGCGCGCCCATGGCGTCACCGCGACCGCCCTGTGGGCGCTCGGCTTCGAGGACCCGGGGGTATGGCGGGTCCTCGCGGACGGACCGGCCGCCGCACCCCCGGCGCCACGGCGGTGACACGTCCGGCCGCCGGCCGGGCACCCCGGACGCGGCACCGTGCCGAGCCGAGCGGACGCCGCCCGCGCCCCACGCCGCTGCGTGCAGCCTGCGCGCCGGACCCACCCGTATCGCCCTCGGGCCGACACCTCGGGTGCCGGCCGAACCACGGCCGGTCGCCGTGCTCGCGCCCCGTCGGCATCGGCCCCGAGGGCATCGCCCTGTTCGACGGTCGAGTGCGCGGGCCGTCGGCACAACGGGAGCCGGGCCGGTCGAGGGCGCCCACGCGCTGCTCAGGTGATGGCGTACCACGACGAGCGCGATGCTGCTGATGCGCGCCCTTCAGGACGCGGGGGCGCAAACTCGCCCGTCGTGCGGGCCGCCCGGTACGCGACCGGGCGGCCGGGCCCCTAGGTGCGCGCGACATGCTCGGCGCGCACGTTGTGGCCCGTGAATCGGCCTGACCGGTCAGGCGCCTTCCGGCGAGCCGCCCCGCTCCTTGGCCTGCTGTTCGGCGACCGACTTGCGGACCTCGTCCATGTCCAGGCCGCGGGCCTGCCCGATCACGTCGTCGAGCGCCTCCTGGGGCAGCGCGCCGGGCTGCGCGAACACGGCGACCTGATCGCGGACGATCATCAGCGTCGGGATCGACTGAATGCCGAAGGCGGCGGCCAGCTCCGGCTGCGCCTCCGTGTCCACCTTGCCGAAGACCAGGTCCGGATTGGCCTCGGCGGCCTTCTCGTAGACCGGCGCGAACTGCCGGCAGGGCCCGCACCAGGACGCCCAGAAGTCGATCAGGACGAACTCGTTGTCGGTGACGGTCTGGTCGAAGTTGTCCTTGGTCAGCTCCACGGTGGCGGTGCTCATGTTGGTTCCCTCTTCCTGCTTCAGGGTCGCGGGCGAAGCCGTAAGGGGCAAAGCCGTCTTTCACAACCGTCCGCATGCCGGACGTATTCCGCGCACGTACCCATGTGGCTCGCTCGCACACCTGCCATGACACTGGGCCTATGACGCAACCCATCAGCTACGACGTAGTGGTCCTGGGAGCCGGTCCGGTCGGCGAGAACGTGGCGGACCGGGCCCGAGCGGGAGGGCTCAGCGCGGCCGTCGTGGAGAGCGAGCTGGTCGGCGGGGAGTGCTCGTACTGGGCGTGCATGCCCAGCAAGGCGCTGCTGCGCCCGGTCATCGCCCGAGCGGACGCACGCCGGGTGCCCGGCGTGCGGCAGGCGGTCCAGGGCCCCCTCGACTCCGCTGCCGTCCTCGCCCATCGCGACGAGTTCGCCTCGCACTGGAAGGACGACGGCCAGGTCGACTGGGTGCGGTCCATCGGCGCCGACCTCTACCGCGGACAGGGCCGTCTCGCCGGACCGCGCCGGGTCACCGTGACCGGGCCCGACGGCACCGTCACCGAGCTCACCGCCCGGCACGCCGTCGCCGTGTGCACGGGCAGCCGCGCCGCGCTCCCGTCGCTGCCGGGACTGGCGGACGTCGCGCCCTGGACGAGCCGTGAGGCCACCAGCGCCGACCACGTTCCGGGACGGCTCCTCGTGGTCGGCGGCGGCGTGGTCGCCTCCGAGATGGCCACGGCCTGGCAGGCGCTCGGCTCACAGGTCACCGTGCTCGAACGCGGCAGCCGGCTGCTCGGCCGCATGGAGCCCTTCGCCGGTGAGCTGGTCGCCGAGGCGCTGCGCGAGGCGGGCGCCGAGGTGCGCACGGGCGTGAACGTGACCGCCGTGGCCCGAAAGGACGGCACGGTCACCGCTACCATCGACGAGGGCACCACCCTGGAGGGCGACGAGATCCTCTTCGCCACCGGCCGCGCCCCGCGCACCGACGACATCGGCCTGGAGACGGTGGGCCTGCGCCCCGGCTCCTGGCTGACCACCGACGACACGCTGCGCGTCGAGGGAAGCGACTGGCTGTACGCCGTCGGCGACGTCAACCACCGGGCGCTCCTCACCCACCAGGGCAAGTACCAGGCGCGGATCGCGGGCGCCGCGATCACCGCCCGCGCGCAGGGCGTGCCGCTCCTGGAGACCGACCGCTGGGGCGCCCACTCGGCCACGGCCGACCACGCCGCCGTCCCCCAGGTCGTCTTCACCGACCCGGAAGCGGCGAGCGCGGGCCTGACCCTCGCCGAGGCCGAGGAGGCGGGCCACCGTGTGCGGGCCGTCGACTTCGACCTCGGCGGCGTCGCCGGGGCCGGCCTCTACGCCGACGGCTACACGGGCCGTGCCCGGATGGTCGTCGACCTCGACCGGGAGGTGCTGCTCGGCGTCACCTTCGTCGGCCCGGGTGTCGGCGAACTCATCCACTCGGCGACGGTGGCCGTCGCGGGCGAGGTGCCCGTCGACCGGCTGTGGCACGCGGTGCCCGCCTACCCGACCGTCAGCGAGGTCTGGCTGCGCCTCCTGGAGGCATACCGGGGTTGAGCGGTGCCGCGGCTCGGTACGCGGCGTCGTCTCCGCTACCGCTTGACCGCCTTGAGGACCACGAACTTCGAGTCACCGGCGATCAGCCGGCTGTTGCCGAAGAGGCGGCGCAGTGTCACGTGGTGGCCGAGGTGACGGTTGCCGACCACCCACAGCTCGCCTCCCGGCCGCAGCGCGGCGCGGGCCTGCGTGAACATGCGCCGCGCCGTCGCGTCCGTCGTCGCCTGATGGGAGTGGAACGGCGGGTTGTTCAGGACGAGGTCGACGCTGCCCGGCGGGACGTCGGCGAGACCGTCGGCGACGCGGAACTGTGCCGAGCCGGGACGGTCGGCCGCGTTGCCCGCGTACGTCGCCCGGGCCGAGGCCAGGGCCTGGTAGGACTCGTCGGTGAAGAGCACCTCGGCGTCCGGGTGGGTCAGCGCGGCGCTCGTGCCGACGACGCCGTTGCCGCAGCCGAGGTCCACGATGCGGGTCGCGGCGGTGGCCCCGGGAAGGTGGGCGAGGAAGAAACGGGTGCCGACGTCGAGGCGTTCGGCGCAGAAGACACCGGAGTGGTTGACCACCGTGCGACCGGACATCGGGCCGATGGCGTCGGGAAGACGGTACGCGTGGGGCCAGGGGTTCGGCCCCGGTGAGAGGGTCGGGTCAGGAGTGGCGAAGATCAGCCGCGCCTTCTGCTCGGCGAGCGAGGTGCGGGTCGGGCCGACGATGCGTTCGAACAGGCGCAGGGTCGAGGTGTGGATCTCCTTCACCATGCCCGTGCCGATCACCACGGTGTCCGGGCGCAGGGCGGGACGCAGCCGGTGCAGCTGGTCCTCGAGCAGAGCGAGGCTCTTGGGGACCCGTACGAGCAGGACGTCCACGCGGTCCGGCGGGGTGTCCCGCGTGGTGAGGAGCCGTGCGCCCGTGCGGGTGTTGCGGTTCATGTTGGCGAGCGTGGCCTGCCGGCCCAGGTACGAGTCGGAGATCGACGTCGGCGCGCAGCCGCCGCGCCCGGTGAGCGCCGTGCCCAGAGCGCCCCAACGGTCGCCCACCACGACGACCGCCCGCGTCAGGTCGACGTCCGCCCCGGCCAGGTGCCGCAGCAGGTAGGCGTCGGCCGCGTCCCAGGCGCGCAGCCGGTCACGCGGGTCCGGCGGGAAACGGGTGAGCGTCACCTCGCCCCAAGGAGTGGTGAGGAGCTGGTCGGGGGCGGTCTGATCGGTGCGGTTCATCGTCCGGCAAGGCTAACCGAGACGCCCGCACGCGCCCGCGGTGCGGGCGAGCGGCGGACGGCGGCCGACCCGCTCCGACACCTCGGCGAGTGGACCGTCCAGGATCCGGACGGCGGTCGCGTACTGCTTCACGCCGAAGAGCTTTCGGGGCGGCGGCGACCCGCTCAGACGAGTCCACCGGCCCGCAGCGCGGCCTCCAGCTCGAAGCGGGCGTCCGGGTCGTCCAGGGCGGGGCCGAACAGTCGCTGCAGGTGGTGCAGGCGCTGCCGGGCGGTCTGAGGGTGGATCGCCAGTCGCCGGGCCAGTTCGGGGGCGCTGCCGTGCGGAGTCTGGAGGTGGGCCAGGAGCGTGTCCGTGAGGCGCTCGCGCTGCTTCGGCGTGAGCGCCGCCAGCGGGGCGAGCCTGCGGGCCGCGACGAGCCGGACCAGTGCCGGGTCGGCGAGCAGCAGCAGGTCCGTGAGCCGCTCCTCCGCGTCGGCCCGCACTCCGTCCGGCGCCTGCGCCCGCAGCGTGCGGGCCCAGCGCAGCGAGTCGGCGGCCTGCGCGAGCGGCACGCGGGGTCCGGTCACCCCGCCGCGGTCCCGCAGCAGCCGCCGCAGCCGCGTGTCCGCGAGGTGCACCGCCGGATCCGGCACGAGCAGACACGGCGCGGGCCCGTCGAGGTCGGCGAGCACCACGGACGGCAACCGGTGCCGCCGCCCCGCCTCCGGCACGGCGTCCGCCCCCCGCCCGGCCCCCGGCCCCGTCAGGCCCGTCCCGAGCGCCACCGCCGCGACGGTCTGCGGCAGCTGCCACTGCGCCTCATGGGCGGCCCGGCGAAGGACCGCCTCGGGGGGCGGGTCCGTGGCGAAGAGGAGGGTCAGGAGACGGTGGCGGCGGCGGCCGAGGGTGCCCGCCGCGTCCGCCTGGGCGCGGGCGTACGCCGTGACCGACGCCGCCGCGATCTCGTCGATGTGCGTGAAGGCGGTCTCCGCGAGCTGCGCCACCGCCTCCGTGCCGAGCGCCAGCCGCCGCGCCACCCGTACGTAGCGCCGCCACGCCACCCGCCCGCCGAGCCGGTAGGCGGCCTGCAGCGCGTCCAGGCTGCGGCCCTCCGCCAGTTCGCCGCGCCCGAGCGCGCGGTAGACGGGAAGGCGCTGCGGGTCCAGTTCCCCGCCGCCCTCCTCGACCCGGTCGACGAATTCGGCGAGCGCGGTTTCCACTCCGTTCTGGATGGCCGCGCCGAACTGCCCCGACAACGGCCGGGAGAATTCGGGTATCTGACGGCGTATTTCGTGGATGATCTCCGCGGCGAGCGTGCGGTTCTCCTTGCGCAGCTCGTCCGCGAGCCGCTGTGGAAACAGCGCCCACGCGCCACCGAAACCGGGTGCGCCCACTGCGCCGGAAGCGCTCATCCCGTCACCTCAACCTCCGCCCGTCCCGCAGAGTATGGGCCGAGGTTACTCGCGGGTCAAGATGTTGGGCGAAGGTCAACTACCACTGCTAGTAAGGCGTTCACCAGGGCCGTTGTCGTGGACTCTGATGTGTATGCCAAGAAATCGCTCACTTGGGTGACAACTTCGCCGCCCCGCCGCTCCCGTTCCTGGCATCGGCCTGCGCGCCCGGCGACCCGCCGTGCGCACATCGTTGCCGTGGCCGCTGGCCGCTTCTAACTTCACCGCAGTCCGACGCCGCGAAAGCCGCGGTATTCCAGAACGAGGGACGGTACTGGAAATGAGACGCAGGATCATCGGGGCGTTCGCCGCAGGCGCTCTGGGGATTTTTGGGCTCGTCGCGCTCGGTGCCCCGAACGCGACCGCCACCGACGCGCAGCGGCCCGTCGAGTACAACTTCACGGAAGGATTTCTGAAGGGATTCTTCGCACCGGACACCGCGCCCGCGGGCGCGAACGACTGGAGCTGCGAGCCCACCGCACAGCACCCGCGGCCCGTGGTCCTCATCCACGGCACGCTGGAGAACATGAACGACAACTGGGGCGGAGCCGCGCCCCTGCTGGCCGACAACGGGTACTGCGTCTTCGCGTTCAACTACGGAGGCGCGACCGACAACAGCCCCGTGCAGGCCACGGCCCGCATCGAGGACGGCGCCGCGAAGCTGGGCGCCTTCGTCGACCAGGTGCGCGCCGCCACCGGAGCGAGCGAGGTCGACCTCGTCGGCCACTCCCAGGGCGGTGGCCCCATGCCCCGCTACTACCTCAAGCACGACCCGAGCGCCGCGGGCAAGGTGGACAAGTTCGTCGGCATCACGCCGTCCAACCACGGCACCACGCTCGACGGCATCACCGAGGTGGGCCGGGCCCTCTACCTGTTGGAGCCCGCCAACGCCCTGCTCGACAAGACCGCACCGGCCCTGGAGGAGCAGGAGATCGGCTCGGACTTCAACAGGTCCCTGGACGCGGGCGGCGACACCGTGCCCGGCGTCGACTACACCGTGATCGCGACGGAGTACGACGAGGTGGTCACGCCGTACACCAACAGCTATCTGACGGCCGGCCCCGGCGCCACGGTGCACAACATCCGTCTCCAGGACGCCTGCGCCGCGGACCGGGCCGACCACCTGGAGGCCCCCTACGACCCGATCACTCTCACGTACGTCCTCAACGCGCTCGACCCCGCGCACCCGCGGCCCGTCAAGTGCCAGACCGTGCTGCCGCTGACCGGCCCCATCGGGCCCGTCCAGCAGTAGCCGACGGCGCCCCGCCCCCTCCGGCCCACGCGGCGGGGGAGGGCGGGGGGCTCAGCCGCGGACGACGGCCAGGCTCTGGGGCGTGAGGTCGCCGAGCGTGGGGTAGCCGTCCACCGCCATGATGAGGTCGGCCTCGGCGAGCAGCGAGCGCAGCACGTGCACGAGCCCGTCCTCGCCGCCCACCGCGAGCCCGTACGCGTACGGCCGTCCCACGCCGACCGCGGTGGCGCCCAGAGCGAGCGCCTTGATCACGTCGGCGCCCGACCGCACCCCGGAGTCGAACAGGACCGGCAGCCCGTCCGCCGCCTCCACCACGCCGGGCAGCGCGTCGAGCGCGGGCAGCCCGCCGTCGGCCTGGCGGCCGCCGTGGTTGGAGCAGTAGACGCCGTCCACCCCGCCGTCCTTGGCGCGTCGCACGTCGTCGGGGTGGCACAGGCCCTTCAGGATCAGCGGAAGGTCCGTGAGGGAACGCAGCCACGGCAGGTCGTCCCAGGTCAGGGGGTTGCCGAAGAGGCCCGCCCAGGACAGCACCACGCGCTGGGGATCGTCGGAACCGGTCAGCTCGCGGAACCGGGCGTCGGACGTGTAGTTGGCCAGGCAGTGGCCGCGCAGCTGAGGGAAGTTGGCGGTCGACAGGTCGCGCGGGCGCCAGCCCGTGACCCATGTGTCGAGCGTGACGACGATCCCCTTGAACCCCGCCGCCTCGGCACGCCGGACCAGGCTCTCGGCGAGCTCCCGGTCCCTGGGCGTGTAGAGCTGGAAGAAGCCGGGTGTCCCGCCGAACTCGGCGGCCACGTCCTCCATCGGGTCCACCGACAGCGTCGACGCCACCATCGGCACACCGGTGCGGGCCGCCGCCCGCGCTGTCGCCAGATCGCCGTGCCCGTCCTGAGCGCACAGCCCCACCACTCCGACCGGTGCCATGAACAGCGGCGACGGCAGTCGCAGCCCGAACACGTCCACCGACATGTCCCGCCGCTCGGCCCCCACCAGCATGCGCGGCACGAGCCCGTGGCGTTCAAAGGCCCGCACGTTGGCCCGTTGCGTGTGCTCGTCGCCCGCGCCACCCGCGACGTACGACCACACCGAGTCCGGCAGCGCGGCGCGTGCCCGCTCCTCCAGCGCGGCGAAGTCCATCGGCTGCGTGGGGGCCACCCCGCGCAGCCCGTCGAGGTAGATCTCGAACTGGTAGTCACCGAACTGCGGGTTCACGTGCGGTCCCTTCCGCGGGCGGGCCGGCGCCCCTGGCTGTCCTGAGGTGTCCTGAGGCTTCTTGCTGTCCTGGGGATCCTGCGGCCTGGACGCCTCCCGATCAAGGGGCCGGTCCGGCCGGAGCCCCGCGCGGACCACCCGGGGCTCCTGCACCGTGGGGTCTACACGTATCTCCCACGGATCCTCCCCGGGGATGACACCGGGCGCCGGGACCTACCGCAGACGCGGGCACGGAGTCCGGCTCAAAAGCTGACTTGCGCCCGCGCGGCGGCGGCGACGATGGAGTGGATCCTGCCGACCGCCCTGACGTGCCACGACGTACCGCCGGGCGGTCGATCCTGCCCCACGACCCCGACGGGAGCCCTCTGCGCCGTGGCTACGTTCCTCTACAAACTCGGGCGGCTGTCCTTCAGGCGCCGCCGCTATGTGGTGCTGTTGTGGGTGCTGCTCCTCGGCGGAATCGGCTACGCCTCGTCCGCGGCGCCCGCGCCGCCCGCCGACTCGTTCTCCATGCCGGGCACCGAGTCGCAGAAGGCGTTCGACCTGCTGGACCAGAAGTTTCCCGCCGCCAGCGCCGAGGGAGCCACCGCCCGTGTCGTGATACGCGCCCCCCACGGCGAGAAACTCACCGACCCGGCGCCCAAGGCCGACGTACGGGAGCTGGTCGGCGAGCTCGGCAAGGGCCCGCAGGTCTCCTCCGTCGCCGACCCGTACAAGGCGAACGCCGTCAGCAAGGACGGCACCACCGCGTACGCGTCCGTCACGTACAAGGTCGCCGGGACCGAGGTCAGCGACGCCGCGCACGCGTCGCTGAAGAAGGCCGCCGCCGACGCCCGCGCCAAGGGCTTCACCGTCGAGATGGGCGGTGACGCGGTCGAGACCCAGCAGGACATGGGCGGCACAGCCGAGCTGATCGGCATCGCGATCTCCGCGGTCGTCCTGCTCGTCACCTTCGGCTCGCTGGTCGCCGCGGGCATGCCACTGCTCACCGCGATCATCGGCGTCGGCATCGGCGTCTCGGGCATCGCCGCGCTCGGCAGCCTCCTCAACCTGTCGTCCACGACGTCGACTCTCGCCTCGATGATCGGCCTCGCCGTCGGCATCGACTACGCCCTGTTCATCGTCTCCCGCTACCGCGCCGAACTGACCGAGGGCAGGGAGCCGGAGGAGGCGGCGGGCCGCGCCACCGGCACCGCCGGATCCGCCGTGGTCTTCGCCGGTCTCACCGTCGTCGTCGCCCTCTCGGGCCTGTCGATCGTCAACATCCCCATCCTCACCAAGATGGGTCTGGCCGCCGCGGCGACCGTCGCCATCGCCGTCACCATCGCGCTCACCATGATCCCGGCGCTGCTCGGCTTCGCCGGCCGCTGGGCGCTGCGCCGCAAGGACCGCAAGAAGACCGCCGACGAGCTCGGGGCCGAGCCCGCCAAGCCGAACTTCGGCACCCGCTGGTCCCGCTTCGTGCTGCGCCGCCCGCTGACGGTGCTGCTCGTCGCCGTCATCGGCCTGGGCACGGTCGCCGTCCCGGCGACCAGCCTCGAACTCGGCCTGCCCGACGAGGGCTCCTCGGCGCCCGACACGACGCAGCGCAAGGCCTACGACATGCTGTCCGAGTCGTTCGGCGCGGGCTTCAACGGACCGCTCATGGTCACCGTCGACGGCAAGGACGTCGCGGGGGCGGCCAAGACGGTCGGCGCGGACCTGGCCAAGGTGCACGGCGTCGCCGCGGTCACCCCCGCCAAGGTCAACAAGGCGGGCGACACCGCGATCCTCACCGTCGTCCCGACCACCGGCCCCAGCGACCACCGCACCGAGGAACTGGTCAAGTCGATCCGCTCGGACGCGGGCACGTGGGAGGCCGACACCTCCACCGAGATCCTGGTCACCGGACAGACCGCCGTGATCATCGACTTCTCGCAGACCCTCACCGACGCGCTGGTGCCGTATCTGCTCCTCGTGGTCGGCCTCGCGTTCCTGCTCCTGATGCTGGTCTTCCGCTCGGTGCTCGTCCCGCTCAAGGCCGCGCTCGGCTTCCTGCTGTCCGTCTCCGCCGCGCTCGGCGCCGTGGTCGCGGTCTTCCAGTGGGGCTGGCTCGCGGACGTCATGGGCGTCGACCAGCCGGGCCCGATCATGTCGATGATGCCGATCTTCATGATCGGCGTGGTCTTCGGTCTCGCCATGGACTACGAGGTGTTCCTCGTGACGCGGATGCGTGAGGCGTACGTGCACGGAGAACGCGCGCCGCAGGCGATCGTCACCGGCTTCCGGCACGGCGCCCGGGTGGTCACCGCCGCCGCGATCATCATGATCAGCGTCTTCTCCGGCTTCATCCTGGAGAACAACTCCATGATCAAGATGATGGGCTTCGGACTGGCGATCGCCGTCCTCTTCGACGCCTTCGTGGTCCGTATGACGATCGTGCCCGCCGTGATGGCCCTGCTCGGCAAGTCCGCCTGGTGGCTGCCGCGCTGGCTCGACCGGCTGCTGCCCAACGTCGACGTGGAGGGCGAGAAGCTCCGCAAGAACCTCGGCGACGACGTGCCCGCCCAGGACGACGAGCGCGAACTGGAGCCCGTACGCGGCTGACACCCGGCTCCACCCGGCACGGGCCCGCTCCGGTCACCGGGGCGGGCCCGTCGCCGCGTTCACGGGCGGGGCCGGTCCGTCACCACGCCCGCGACGAGCGAGGCGACGCGGTCGGCGGCACCTTCACGATGCCGTACACGACGCTGGCGGCGACGGCGGCGCGGCTCCCGTGACCCCGGCGGGTCCTGCCCGGCAGAGCCCGGGTGTACCGGCCCGTGAGGTGGGGGCCGACCGGCTCCACGGGCGGGTCGGGCGGCCCTCGTCGCGGAGGGGGACGGGGTGCCACCGTGAGAGCGGAACCCCAGCGCGATCGATCCCGCACCGGACCGGGGGTGAGAGCCATGAAACCGGGTACGCTCGGCGCGGCCGTCCCGCAGACCTGGATCTCCGCCGCCGTCGCGGCACCCTCGATCCTCGGCCCCCGGCCGTGGAGCTTCCGCCTCGACCCGGACACTCCGGCCGTCGAGGTGCGCGCCGTACCCGACCGGGCGCTGTGCGAAATCGACCCGGAGGGGCGGGCCCTGCACCTGTCCGTCGGCGCGGCCGTCTTCAACTTGCGGGTCGCGATCGGCCGTTCGGGCCGCACGCCGGTCGTCCGGCTACTGCCCCTCCCGTCCGACCCCGGACTCCTCGCTGTCGTACGCCCCGTGCCGTCCGTGTCCCACGGCGCCGAGGCCGGGCGCCGGACCGACCTGTACGGGGCGATCTGGCGGCGCCGCGACAGCAGATTCCCGTTGGCCGCGCGGCCCATTCCCGCACAGCTGCTGGCCGAACTCGCCGACGCGGCCCGCGAGTGCGGCGCCGAGCTGTGCTTCCCCGAAACCGAACCCGACCCCGCTCGTGCCCCCGCGCCGACCACCGTGATCGCGGCCGTCGGCACCGAGCACGACCGTCGCGCCGACTGGCTGCGCGCCGGCCAGGCCCTGCAGCACGTCCTGCTCGTCGCCGCCGCGCACGGCCTGCGCGGCGCCCCGCTGCACCGGTCCATGGACTGGTCCGACCTGCGCACCCGGCTCACCCCGGCACCCGAGCGCCGCGGCCACGTCCACATGCTGCTGCACCTGGGATACGGCCTCGCCGCCCCGGCCGCCGCCCCGCGCGGCTCCGTCCTCACCCCGGCCGACGCCGGCGCACGGCAGCAGGGGTGAGGGGGGTGTACGGCTCAGTCCGCCGCGCTGGGCAGCGGCACGGACCAGTCGACCACCGTCCCGGACGGATCACCGGAACCCACCGTGCACCGCCCGCCCAGACTCTCGGCCCTGGCCCGGATGTTGTCGAGGCCGCTGCGCCGCGTCGTGCCCGCCGGAATACCGCCGCCGTCGTCGGCCACCCGCAACCGCAGCAGCTCGTCGGCCGCCTCCACCGACACGTCCACCGCCGTGGCGCCCGCGTGCCGCGCCGCGTTGGACAGCGCCTCACGCAGCACGGCGAGCAGATGGTCGGCGTGCTCGGCGGGCACGGCCGTGTCGAGCAGCCCGCTCATCCGCAGCGCGGGGGCGAACCCGAGCGACTCCGTCGCCCGCCCCACCTGGGCCACCAGGCGGCTGCGCAGTCCCGCCGCCTCCGCCTGATCGCTCTCCCGCAGCGCGTAGATGGTGGACCGCACCACCTTGATCGTGTCGTCCAGATCGGCCACCACCCGCCGCACCCGCTCGGCGGCCTGCGGCCGGTCCGCGACCTGGTGCAGCACCGACTGCAGGCTCAGGCCGCTGGCGAACAGCCGCTGGATCGCCAGATCGTGCAGATCGCGGGCGATCCGGTCGCGGTCGTTGAGCACCAGCAACTGCTCGGCCTCCCGCCGGTGTTCGGCGATCTCCAGAGCGAGCCCCGCATGCCCGGCGAACCCGTCGATCATGCCGATGGCGGCATCGGGGAAGACCCCGCCGCCCTCACGGTTGGCCACCAGCAGCACACCGCGCATCCGCTCCGGCGTGCCCAGCGGGACGAGGAACGCCGACCCGAGCCGCGGCCCCGCCGAACGGATCGGCCCGGACCGCGCGTCGTCGCTGAGCGCGTCGCACACCAGCGGCTCGCCCGACTCGAAGACCTTGCCCGCGAGCCCCGAACCGGCGGGCAGCGCGAGACCGCGCAGCGACTCCGCTCCGTGCCCGTGTGCCGTCTCCACCACCAGGTCCCCGGCATCGCCCACCGGAACGGCCAGCAGAACCACGTCCGCGTCGGACAACTCGCGGACCGTGGCCGTGAACGTGTCGAGAACATCGGCCGGATCCGCGCCGGACAGGAGTGTACGGGTGAGCTCACTGCTCGCCGCGAGCCACCGCTGCCTGCGCCGCGCCTCGTCGTACAGGCGCGCGTTGTCGATCGCCACACCGGCCGCGGCGCCCAGCGTGCGCAGCATCGCCTCGTCGTCCTCGTCGAAGAGCCTGCCGCCGTTCTTGTCGGTCAGATACAGATTGCCGAACACCTGGCCCCTGACCTGCACGGGCGTGCCGAGGAACGTCGTCATCGGCGGATGTCCCGCCGGAAAGCCCACCGAGTCGGGGTGGTCGGCCAGCACCTCGAGGCGCAGGGTGTGCGGATCGCGTACGAGGAGCCCCAGAAGGCCCTCGCCGCGCGGATAGTGACCGATACGGGCGATGGTCTCGTCGTCGATGCCCACCGTGATGAACTGCTTGATGGTGCCCTCGTCGCCGAGCACCCCGAGGGCGCCGTACCGGCAGTCGACCAGCTGCGTCGCGGACTCGACGATGCGGCGCAGCACCACGTCGAGCTCCAGGTCGCTGCCGATGGCGAGTACCGCGTCGAGCAGCGTGTGCACTCGGTCGCGCGCCGACCGCACCCGCTTCACCTGTTCCTGCAACTCGTCGAGGAGCCCGTCCAGGCGCAGCGCCGGTGGCACCGCCGTCTCGGACGGCGTGCGCCGTTCGTCGTCAGTGCCTGGCTCCATGCCGGCCCTCCCGCCTCTCCCACAGACCAGCCAACTCCCACACAGCAGCTCTCATCATGCCCGACCCGGACCGCTTCCGGACCCGCCCCCGTCAGGTCGGCCCGCGGCACCGTGCGAAGTGCGCCAGGGCGCGGACAATGGAGCTGAGTGCCCCAGGAGGTGTCATGCCGAATCGACCGCTGGACGAGACGACCGTGACCCGGCTCGTCCAGGACGCGTCCACCGCGCCCTCGATGCACAACGCCCAGCCGTGGCGCTTCCGCTTCCTGGCCGACAGCGGCACGCTCGAACTCAGCGCCGACCCCGACCGCGAGATGCCGCGCACCGACCCCGACCGCCGCGCGCTCCATCTGGGCTGTGGCGCGGCCCTGTTCAACCTGCGGGTCTCCGCCGCCCACGCGGGCCTGCGGCCCGAGGTGACGCTGTTGCCCGACCCGGGCCGGCCGCTGCTGCTCGCCACCGTCCACGCCGACGGCACCGAGGGGCCGTCCCGCCACGACCCGCTGCGCGCGCTGTACCCGGTGCTGCGGATGCGGCACTCCAGCCGCTGGCCGTTCGACGACACCCCCCTGGACGACGCGGTACAGGCATCCCTCGTCGACGCGGCCCGCGCCGAGGGCGCCGGCCTCGTCTTCGTCTCGGACTGGCACGTGCAGGAACTGGCCGACCTGGTGCACGACGCCGAAGGGCGCGACGACCAGCAGCCCGAGCGGCTCGACGAGATGACCCGCTGGACCCACCGCGGCGCGGAGGCCGAATCGGCCACCGAGGGCATCCCCGACTACGCCTTCGGGCCCCGGATGCGCGGCGGCGCCGCGCCCATGCGGGACTTCGCCGGGCGCCGCCCCCTCGCCGACCGGGCCAGCGCCACCTTCGAGTCCACCCCGCACATCGCGCTCCTCGGCACCGCCCGAGACGGGCCCCGCGACTGGCTGATGGCCGGGCAGGCGATGGAGCGGGTTCTGCTCACCGCCACCCTGAAGGGCCTGGCGACCTCCCTGACCTCGCACGCCCTGGAATGGCCCGATCTGCGCGGCCTCGCCCGCGACCCGCGCTCCTCGATGGGCCATGTCCAGATCGTGCTCCGCGTCGGCCACGGTCCGCAGGGGCCGGCGACGCCCCGCCGCCCGGTGACGGACATCCTCACGGTGGTCCACCACGCCGGGCACGGCAGCGGGACCGGTGGGCCCTGAACCGTCCGGGGTCGACCGGCCCACCGGCCGGGGCCCCGGGGCCCTTCGGCGCGTGCGCGCACGGCGGGACATTGAGGGGGCGACGGAGCCACCACGGCTTCGCGCACCCTCGGAAGGGATGAGCGTCATGGCTGTCCACGACCACCCGCACCGTCTGCCGGGACCGCGCCTGTTCGCGAACCGCCGGTCGCCCCGCGCCGCCGCCGCGTCCGGGACGGACGCGTCCGCCCTGTCCGCCGCGGCCCCCTACGCGCTGGCGAGCCTGCGCCTGCTGACGGGGTTCGTCTTCCTGTGGGCCTTCCTCGACAAGACCTTCGGATTCGGTTACGCCACCGCCTCCGGCAAGGGCTGGATCGACGGCGGGTCACCGACCAAGGGGTTCCTGAGCTCGGTCTCCGCCGGGCCGATGGAGTCCGTCTACCACGACTGGGCGGGAGCCGGCTGGGCCGACTGGCTGTTCATGCTCGGCCTGCTCGGCATCGGTGTCGCCGTGATGTCCGGTGTCGCCCTGCGCATCGCCGCGATCGCCGGGACCGCGATGATGACGTTCATGTGGCTCGCCGAGTGGCCCCCGGCCAAGCACCTGTCCGACGGCTCCCCGAGCATGTCGACCAACCCGTTCGTCGACTACCACGTGATCTACGCCTTGGTCCTGATCGCCCTCGCCGCCCTCGGCGCCGGCGTCACCTGGGGCCTGGGCGGACCCTGGTCACGGCTGTCCTTCGTCAGCCGCAACCCCTGGCTGCGCTGACCCGACGGAAGGAACCTCGCCCATGCCCCGCACGGTCACCGCCGGCCTGGACGGCACACCGCACGGCCGCGCCGCGGCCGACTGGGCCGCCAGAGAGGCGCGGCTGCGCGCCGTGCCCCTGCGGCTCGTGCACG